>DATMDI010000201.1:0-11377 GCA_035557875.1 Vicinamibacterales bacterium | reverse complement strand
CGCCACCGCGAGCCCGGGCTGGCCCGCCCGTTCCGCGTGTGGGGGGCGCCGTGGACGGTGGTCGCGGTGATTGCCGGCTACCTGGCGATTCTCGGCGGGGTCGTCGCCGGCGCACCCCGCGACGCGGCGATCGCGATTGGCGCGCTCGCGGCGGGCTATGCTGTGTACCGCCTCACTCGTTCCCGATGATCATTCGTTCCGTTGCCGTGCTCGGAGCCGGCGTCATGGGTTCGCAGATTGCCGCCCATTTCGCCAACGCCGGCGTCCCCTCGTTGCTGCTCGACGTCACCGCCGAAGCCGCAGCCCAGGGGCTCAAGCGAGCCCGATCGCTCAAGCCCGATCCGTTCTTCCTGCCCGACGGCTGGACGCTCGTCTCGACGGCCTCGTTCGACGAGGGGCTGCCGCGGCTGGGTGAGACGGACTGGATCGTCGAGTGCGTCGTGGAGCAGCTCGACGCCAAGCGCGCGCTGCTCGAGCGGGTGGATGCCGCGCGGCGCCAGGGCAGTGTCGTCAGCTCGAACACGTCGGGCATACCCGTCGGCGTGCTCGCCGAGGGGCGGAGCGACGACTTCCGGCGCCACTGGCTGGGCACGCACTTCTTCAACCCGCCCCGTTACCTGCGCCTGCTGGAGCTGATTCCGACCCCCGACACCGATCCGGCCGTGCTGGCCGGCGTGAAGGCGTTCGCGGACCTGCACCTCGGCAAGGGCGTGGTCGTCGCCAAGGACTCGCCCAACTTCATCGGCAATCATCTCGCGCTCTACGACGTGGTGCGCGCCCTGGCGCTCGTGGCCGAAGGCCGTTACTCGATCGAAGAGATCGATGCGATCACCGGTCCGCCGATCGGACGGCCGAAGAGCGCCACGTTCCGCACGCTGGATCTCGCCGGCATCGACATCCTGGCCCACGTCGTGCGCAACCTGGCGGAGCGGCTCGACGACCCGGCCGCGCGCAACACGTTCGTGCTGCCGCCGTTCGTGGAGGCGATGCTGGCCCGCGGGTGGACCGGCGAGAAGGCCGGCCAGGGCTTCTACAAGCGCATCAAGGGCGACGACGGCGAGTCGCAGATTCTGGTCATCGATCCGGCATCGCTCGAGTACCGCCCTCAGGTCCGTCCGAAACTGCCGGCGCTGGCCGCCGCGGAAGCGGTGACCGACACCGGAGAACGGCTCAGGAAACTGTCCGCTGGAACCGACCGTGTCGGCGAGTACCTTCGCGCGACGTTGGCGCCCACCCTGGCCTACGCGGCCGCGGTGACACCATCCATCGCCCACTCACCCGACGACGTCGACCGGGTGATGCGGTGGGGCTTCGGCTGGGAGCTCGGCCCGTTCGAGATCATGGACGCCCTCGGCATCCAGCCGGTGCGGACTCGCGAGGGGCTGGTTCCGCCGGCCGCTCCGGCGCTGCAACTGCTGCGCAGCGCGCGCGAACGCGGCGCCATCGTCAAGTCGAATCCGGGTGCGAGCCTCGTCGATCTCGGCGACGGTGTGCTGGCCGTCGAGTTCCACTCCAAGATGAACTCGATCGGCGCCGATACCGTGCAGATGCTGCAGGCCGGCGTCCGCGAGGCGTCCAGGAACTTCGCCGCGCTCGTCGTCGGCAACGAAGGCGTGCACTTCTCCGCCGGCGCGAACCTGATGCTCGTGCTGATCGAGGCGCAGGACGAGAACTGGGACGAGCTCGACGCGATGGTGCGGGCGTTCCAGGGCGCGACGATGGGGCTGCGCTATGCCGACGTGCCGGTGGTGGTGGCGCCCGCCGGGCTGGCGCTCGGCGGCGGCTGCGAGATCGCGCTCCATGCCGACCGCGTGCAGGCCGCGGGCGAGGCGTACATCGGCCTGGTCGAGGTGGGCGTGGGATTGATTCCCGCCGGGGGCGGTACCAAGGAGATGACGGCGCGAGCGGCCGAAAGCGTCACGGCCGGCGCCGACCTGCTGCCGCCGATTCAGAGGGCGTTCGAGACCATCGGTTTCGCGAAGACCTCGACCAGCGGCCCCGACGCCAGGCGGCTGGGCTACCTGCGGCCGGCGGACGCGATCACCATGAACCGTGAGCGCCTCATGACCGACGCCAAACAGCACGCGCTGCAGCGGGTGGCCGAGGGCTATCAGCGCCCGGTGCCGCGCGCGAGTATCCCGGTCGGCGGCGACGCGGTGCTGGCGCCGCTCAAGCTCGGTATTCACCTGGCCTGGCGCGCCGGCCGCATCAGCGATCACGACGCCATGATCGGGCGAAAGCTCGCGACCATCATGGCCGGAGGCGAGCTTCCCCACCCCGCGACCGTGAGCGAGCAGCACCTGCTCGACCTCGAGCGCGAGGCGTTCCTGAGCCTGCTCGGGCAGCACAAAACGCGGGAGCGGATTCAGCACACGCTCAAGACCGGCAAGCCGCTGCGGAACTAGCCCCGAGCTTCCGGGTCTGGCTGGGCTGAGCGTGCCTACGTGGCTGCAGGCTTCAGTCGCGCCGCCTCGCCCTCAGTCCGCCTAGAATCGCTTCCCCTGGAATTGGGGATGCATGCCCGGCTGTTCTGTCTGATCGGTATGAGTCTCTGGCCGGCGGCAACGGTCGCACGCCAGGCGGCACCACCCGCCGCCCTGCCTCGGGAACTGCGGACCCACGTGCAGAACGAACGGTTCGATGTCGTTTCGTCGCTCAGCGGGCTGCCGGCGGGTGTCCGTAACGAACTGCGGATGCTGTTCGGCAGCCGCACGCTGGACATCGCCGACCCCGGCGCAGCATTTCAGGCGGCCGCGGAAACCGGCTCGAAGCTGCCGGCGCGGCGGCTCGTGGCGGCGGCGTGCTCGCGCGAGGATTGCCTGGTCTACTACGAACGCGGCGGCAGCGCCCGCACGTGGCGCGTGGCGCTGTTCCACTGGCGGCCGAACGGGACGAAATTGGAGTGGGGAGGCGTCGCGCCAGGCGGCCTGACGACGATCCACGATGTCCGCAGCGCCATCCTCTCCGGCGCGATCAAGAGCTCGGCCGGGCCCTGGTAGCGGGGTCAGCCATACTATCTGGTGGTCGGTAACACAGCGATGAAGATCGTGGACCGCGGAAGCGGCGTGCCTGTCGTGCTGGTGCCCGGTATTCAGGGGCGCTGGGAGTGGATGGCGCCAGCCGTGGACGCCCTGGCAGGGCGCTGCCACGTGATCACGTTCTCGCTCGCCGACGAGCCGAGCGCCGAATGGCCGGCGCGCGGCACGGGATTCGACGCCTACGTCGAGCAGATCGCACAGGCCCTCGACGCGCTGCACCTCCAGCGCGCCGTCATCTGCGGCGTGTCGTACGGCGGGCTCGTGGCCGCGGCTTTTCTGCGGCAGCATCCCGAACGCGTCGCTGGCCTGGCCCTGGTGTCGGCGATTCCGCCGTCGTGGGCGCCGGACGCCCGCGCGAGGATCCTGATGCGCTGGCCGCGCCTGCTGCTGCCGGTGTTTCTCCTCGGGGCGCTGCGCCTGTACCGCGAGATTGCCGTCGCGGCTGGCGGGTGGCGGCCAGGCGTGGCCGCGTCGGTGCGCCAGGGAGTGCGCGCGCTCACGCACTTCCCGGCACCGGGCCGGATGGCCCGACGCGCCGCGATCACCGGTGAGGCTGCGCTGGACGGGCTGGCGGGAGTCCGGGTCCCGACGCTGGTCGTCACGGGCGAGCCCGGCCTCGACCGCGTGGTGCCGACGGCGCTCACGGCCGAGTACACGCGCATCTGGCCGCACGCGCAGGCCGTGACGCTGGCACGCACCGGCC
The DNA here is from genome assembly GCA_035557875.1 of Vicinamibacterales bacterium. Lineage (GTDB taxonomy): Bacteria > Acidobacteriota > Vicinamibacteria > Vicinamibacterales > UBA2999 > DASYRM01. The sequence continues at coordinate 7,636 of DATMDI010000201.1, read as the reverse complement.
ACCTCGGCCTGGTCACCCGGCCCGACGCCTTTGCCGGAGCGGTAGTGCCGTTTGCCGAAACATGCGGGTTGGCCGAAGACTTGGAGAGACGGGTTGGCTGAGATCGTTCGCGAGATTCCTGGCGCCGTTGGACCGCTCGAATGCCTGATCGATCGGCCGCAGACGGCGCCGCGCGCCGCCGTCGTGTTCGCGCATCCGCTGCCGATCGAAGGCGGCACCATGCACACGAAAGTCGTGTACCAGAGCGCGAAGGCGCTGGCCGAGATCGGCTGCGTCGTGCTGCGGTTCAATTTCCGCGGCGTCGGCCGCAGCGCCGGCGCCTGGGACGAAGGGCGCGGTGAAATGGACGACTACCGCACCGCCGTGGATTACCTGGCCGGCGCCCACCCGGGGCTGGAATTGTGGGCGGCCGGGTTTTCGTTCGGTTCCTACATCGCGATGACGGCCGGCGCCGACGACGAGCGGATCTGCGCGATGATCGGCATAGCGCCGCCCGTGGACCGCTACGAGTTCGGCTCGGTCAAGCTGTCCACGAAGCCGAAGTTCGTGATTCACGGCGAGCTGGACGAGCTCATCTCGCTCAAGCTGGTGCGGCAGTTCTACGCCCAGCTGAAAGACCCGAAGGAGCTCGTCGAAATCGATCGCGCCAACCATCTGTTCGAGGGGCAGGCGAGCGAAGTCGGCGACGCGCTGCGCGACCTGCTGACGGACTACTCATGCACGACGCGGTAATCGTTTCCGCCGTTCGCACGGCCGTCGGCAAGGCGCCGAACGGCGCGCTGCGCACCGTGCGGCCTGACGAGATGGCGGCCACCGTCATCGGCGAATCGCTGCGGCGCGCGCCCGGCGTCTCGCCCGGGGAGATCGACGACGTCATCCTCGGCTGCGCCATGCCAGAGGCCGAGCAGGGGCTGAACGTCGCGCGCATTGCCAGCCTGCGGGCCGGCGTGCCGGTGCAGGCGTCGGCGGTCACCATCAACCGCTTCTGCTCGTCGGGCCTGCAGGCGATCGCGTTCGCGGCCGAGCGGATCATGTGCGGCTGGGCGCAGGCGATCGTTGCCGGCGGCACCGAGTCGATGAGCCTGGTGCCGATGGGCGGCAACAAGGTGTCGCCGAACCCGGCGCTGGTGGAGAGCTATCCCGACGTCTACCTCACGACGGGGCTGGTCGCGGAAAACCACGTCCGCGACTACAGCATCGGCCGCGAGGAGCAGGATGCGTTCGCGCTGCGAAGCCACGAGCGCGCGCTGGCGGCCATCGACGCCGGGCGCTTCAGCGACGAGATCGTGCCCCTGATCAACCGGGTGGCCCAGGCGGGCAACGGTTCGGGCGCACCGGCTGTCCGCGAGGTGACCTTCGCACAGGATGAAGGGCCGCGCCGCGACACTTCGCTGGCGGCGCTGGCGAAGCTGAAACCGGCGTTTCACGCGGCCGGCAGCGTCACCGCCGGGAACTCGTCGCAGACGAGCGACGGCGCCGCGGCCGTCCTGGTCACGTCGGCGGCGTTCGCGAAAGAGCACGGGCTGCAGCCGCTGGCGCGCTTCGTGACCTACGCCACGGCCGGCGTCGAGCCCGAGCGGTTCGGGATCGGTCCGGTTCCCGCAATCCGCAAGGCGCTGAAACTCGCCGGGCTCACCCTCGACCAGATGGACCTCGTCGAGCTCAACGAGGCGTTTGCGGCGCAGGTGCTCGCCTGCCTGCGTGAGATGCCGATCGACCCCGACCGGCTCAACGTGAACGGTGGCGCGATCGCGCTCGGGCATCCTCTCGGCTGCACGGGCGCCAAGCTCACCACGACCATCCTGCACGAGATGCAGCGCCGCGGCTCGCGCTACGGCCTGGTGACGATGTGCGTGGGCGGCGGTATGGGCGCCGCCGGGATATTGGAACGAATGTAGAGGCACATCTTCAGATGTGCCTGGCTCCGGGCAGGTCTGAAGACCTGCCCCTACGAAGGCAGCAACACGAATGGCGACCACGACAGAGACGAAAATCAAGGGCGGTTCCTGGCTGTTCGAGGAACAGCCCGGCGAGGTGTTCACGCCCGAACGGCTCTCGGACGAGCACCGCATGATGGCGCAGACGACCGAGGAGTTCGTCGCGGCCGAGATCATGCCGGCTCTGCCGCGGCTCGAAGCCAAGGACTGGGAGCTGTCGCGCGCGCTGCTCCGCAAGTGCGGCGAGCTGGGGCTGCTCGGGCTGGGCGCGCCGGAACAATACGGCGGCCTGGATCTCGACAAGGTCTCGTCGCTGGTGGTCGTCGAGCGGATCGCGCGCTCGGCCTCGTTTGCCACCACGTTCGGCGGTCAAGCCAACCTGAGCGTGCTGCCCATCGCCCTCTTTGGCACCGAGGCGCAAAAGGCCAAGTACCTGCCGCGTCTGCTCAGCGCCGAGATCGTCGGCGCCTACGCGCTCAGCGAGGCCGGATCGGGGTCTGACGCGCTGGCGGCGAAGACCAGGGCGACGAAGCTGCCCGACGGCAGCTGGTCGCTCTCGGGCGAGAAGATGTGGATCTCGAACGGCGGCTTCGCCGACCTCTTCATCGTCTTCGCCAAGGTGGACGGCGAGCAGTTCACCGCCTTCATCGTCGAGCGCGCGTTCGGCGGCCTCAGCTCGGGCAAGGAAGAGCACAAGATGGGGCTGCACGGCTCGTCCACGACGACGATCCTGCTTCAGGACGTGCGCGTGCCGGCCGACAACGTGCTCGGCGAGATCGGACGCGGCCACAAGGTCGCGCTGAACACGCTCAACTACGGCCGCTTCAGCCTGGGAGCGATGTGCGCCGGCGGCAGCCGCGGCGCCATCGGCGACGCGGCGAAGTACGCGGCCGGCCGCAAGCAGTTCGGCCAGCCGATTGCGGCGTTCGGCGCGATCAAGCACAAGCTCGGCGAGATGGTGGCGCGCACCTACGCGGCCGAGAGCCTGGCCTACCGCACCGCCGGGCTCATCGACGCCGCCATCGCACAGTCGGATCAGAGCGGCGCCTCGAAGGCCCGCGCGTTCGAGGAGTTCGCGATCGAGGCGTCGATCTGCAAGGTGATGGGCACCGAAACGCTCGACTTCGTGCTCGACGAGGACGTGCAGATCCACGGCGGCAACGGCTTCGTCAGCGACTACATGGCCGAGCGCTATTTCCGCGACGCCCGGGTCAACCGGATCTTCGAGGGCACGAACGAGATCAACCGCATGCTCATCCCAGGCATGCTGGTGCGCCGCGGCCTCAAGGGCGAACTGCCGCTCATCGCGGCGGCGCGGGCGCTGCAGGACGAAGTGCTGTCGGCGTCGCCGCAGGCAGCCGGCGACGACGACGCGCCGCTCGGCGCCGAACGCCGGCTGGCGGCGTCGTTCAAGAAGGTCGCGCTCATGGTGATCGGCACCGCGCTGCAGACTTTCGGCGATCGGCTCGAGACCGAGCAGGAAGTTCTGAGCTTCGCGGCCGACGTGCTGATCGACGCCTATGCGGCCGAAAGCGCGGTGGCCCGGGCCTCGCAGGCCATGGCGGCAGGCCATCCGCACGCGGCGCTGCACGAGGCGGCCGCGCGCGTCTTCGTCAGCGAGGCGGCGACCCGGGTGGACGCGGCGGCCAGGAACGCGCTCGCAGCCACCGTGGAAGGGGACACGCTGCGGACGCTCCTCGCGGCGCTACGCCGCGTGCTCAAGCCGGCGCCGCTGAACGCGGTGCGCCTCCGGCGTCAGCTCGCCGAAGCCGTCACCGCGCAGGGCAAGTACTGCTTCGCCTAGCCGGGCGTCTTGCGGCGACCGGGCAGGGTATCCGGTATCCTTAAGGGTCGTGGGCCGTTTCGCGCTCGTCACCGTCGTGCTGCTCGTGGGACTCGCCGCCGTCGCCTGTTCCTCGGGGCCGCCGGCTCCCGTGGACGCACAGGCGTATCTGAAGAGCGTCCTCGACCACCGCGCGGTCAAGGACAAGACCTTTCGCGAAGAGCCGGAACCCATCCCGGTCGAGAAGCGCGAGACGCTGCTCCCGCTGCGCTACTACCCGCCCGATGCGTCGTACACTGCGCCAGCGGAGCTGAAGCTCGCCAATCAGCGGCCGGTGTTCGAGATGCCGACGTCCACTGGCAAGCTGCGACGGATGGAGCGCGTGGGCGTGCTGGAGTTCTCGCTCAAGGGGCAGCCGATGAGCCTGGCGGCGTTCGTCGAGGAGGGCCAGGCGCTCGAGAACCTGTTCGTGCCGTTCGCCGATCTCACGACCGGCAAGGAGACCTACCCCGCCGGGCGCTATCTCGACATCCACCCCACGTCGACCGGGCTTTACACCATCGACTTCAACATGGCGTACAACCCCACCTGCGCCTACAACGAAACCTACGATTGCCCGTTCCCGCCGGCGTCCAACCGCTTGAAGGTCGAGATTCGCGCCGGGGAAAAGGCTCCCGGCTCGTGACCACCGCCCTGCAGGGAATCATCTTCGACTTCGACGGGGTGATTGCCGACAGCGAGCCGCTCCACTTCCGCGCGTTCCAGCAGACCCTCTCCGAAGACGGCCTGGAGATGTCGCCGAAGGAGTACTACGCGCGCTATCTCGGCTACGACGACGTCGGCATGTTCCAGGCGTTCGGCGAGGACCGCGGCGTGCCGATGGACGACGCGCGCGTAGCCGGGCTGGTGACACGCAAGGGGCAGAAACTGCAGGCGATGCTCAGCACCGGCGCGATGCTGTTCCCGGGCGCGATCGACTTCATCCGATCGGCGGCCGGCGCCGTGCCGATCGCCATCGCATCGGGAGCGCTGCGGCACGAGATCGACGAGGTGGTGGTCGCGGCCGGCGTGGCCGGCCTCTTCTCGGCCATCGTCGCGTCGGGCGACACGCCGGAAAGCAAGCCATCACCGGCGCCGTACAGCCTCGCGTTCGAGCGGCTGCGCGAGGCGTCGGCAACGCCGCTCGACCCGGCGCGGTGCGTGGCGATCGAGGACTCGCGCTGGGGGCTCGAATCCGCACGCGGAGCCGGGTTACGCTGTGTAGCGGTGACCAACAGCTACCCGGCTGACGAGCTCACAGGGGCCGAACTGGTCGTCAGCGGCCTGAAGGACCTGACCCTCAACGCGCTCGACCGGTTGTGCGCCGGCGCGCGCCGGACGTAACGCCGATGCAGGGTTCGCGCACCGATCTCGTCGACGCGATCACGGCGGCCTCGAACGCGCCGGGCGGCAGCCTGGCGCAGGCCGCGCTCGTGATTGCCCGCGTCGAGTACCCGCGGCTCGACCCCGAACCGTATCTCGCGATGCTCGACGCGATGGGCGAGGCCGCGCGGCGCAGCATCGCGCAACACGCCGAGTCCACCGGCAGCAGCTCGGCCGCCACGTGCGTGCAGGCGCTCAACAAGTACCTGTTCGAGGAGCTCGGCTTCGTCGGCAACCGTAAGCAGTACGAAGACCCGCGGAACAGCTGTCTCAACGAGGTGCTCGAGCGGCGCACCGGCATCCCGATCACCATGTCGGTGGTCTACATGGAAGTGGCGCGACGGGCCGGCCTTCGCATCGACGGCGTGAACTTCCCCGGCCACTTCCTGGTGCGATGCTGCGAGGGCAAGCCGCGCAAAGGCGCCGGCCTCATCATCGATCCGTTCCACGGCGGGGCGCTGCTCACCGAACACGACTGCCGCATGCTGCTGCAGCGGCACGTCGGCGACGAGGTGGCCTTCAGCAAGTCGCTGCTCGCCACGGCAACCCGGCCGCAGGTGATCTCGCGCATGCTGCTGAACCTGAAGCGCCTCTACGTGCACATGCGGTCGTTTCCGCAGGCCCGCGATGTCACCGAGATGCTGCTGGCGCTCACGCCGTCGTCGCTGAGCGAGCTGCGCGACCGCGGCCTGCTGGCGTATCACCTGAACGATTTCACGTCGGCGCTCCGCGATCTGCAGGCGTATCTCAAGCTCGCGAGCATGAGCGAGCTCGACGACGACACGCGCGAAGAGCAGGAACAGATCTGGGAGCACGTGAAGACGCTCCGCCGCCGCGTCGCGGCGATGAACTAGCGGCCTAGCAGCCCCCGTGACTCGACTACTCGGCTGGTGTCTGGCGTCCGTGTGTGCGGCTTCGGCTGCGCTGGCGTCTGGCGACGCGCTGTCGGCGCAGGCGCCGGCCGCGCCCGAGCTCCGGCCCGCCTCGCGCACGTTGCCAGAAGTCGATCGCTGCGCGACGGGCGACGACCGCGTGCGGCAACTCGGCGTCCGGCCGCAGGCGTTCGTGCCCGACGGCCGCCCCGGCTCCTTCGTCCAGGATCCGCCCATCCTCACCTCCGACTACAACGACACCGTGGTGCTGCGCGAGTTCATGGTGCTCGGCGACGTGCCGACGGCGCGCTTCCTTCCCAACCGGGAGAACGCCGAAGTCGAAACGTGGACGCGCAGCGAGGTGCGCACCGTGGGCGGACGGCGGGTGAGCATCTTCAACCCGTCGTGGTCGGGCTCGCATGTCGGGGCGTTCATGCAGAACAACCCCTTCGGATGGGACGACGGCGGTGTCTACTGGGGCGAGTTCCTGCCGGGCGACGCCGGCCCCGGTGCGGGGTGGGCGATCACGTTGCGCATCGCGTCGCGGTCGCTGCCGCCTGCCCCGGTGGTCCAGATCGCGCCCGACATGCAGTACTCGTCGCACGTCGTCAACATCGTGCTGCCCGACTTCGGCGACGGGTTCCTCCGCGACGACCTCGGCTTCGACCTGCCACGGGTGAGCCAGCGGTTCTTCCAGGAGTTCGAGGACACCTACGACACGCTCGCGATCGTGCCCGCGGACGGGTTCACTGCTTCCTATGCGGCCTTCCACCGCAACCTGAAGAACGACGTGCGCGGGATCGGCCTCGACGTCTTCGACGGTTCCGCGTCGTACGGCAGCGCCTCGAGACGGCTGCGCAGCGCCGAGATCTATCTGGGCGCGAGCTTCACGCGGGCGGGCAGCACCACTCACGAGCTGGCGCATCAGTGGGGCTCGTACTTCGACTGGACCCGCCTGACGGCGTTGCCGCGAGCCGGCTGGTCGCCCGAGTCGCACGACCCGTTGTTCACCCCCGGCGAAACGCTCATTGGCGCGGTGCTGCGGCCATCTCGGCGCGCCGAGGCGGCACCCGGCGGCTGGCAGATCGGCCTCACGCCGCCACCGGCCAAGCTGCATCCGCTGACGTTGTATGCCATGGGACTGCTTTCGAAGGAGTCTGTTCCCGAGATCGGCCTCTTCGACGAACAGGGGCAGTTCGACGCGACGGCGGCCATCACACCAGACCTCGGCCATGTCCTTGCGGGTGGGGTCACCTCGGCCACCATCTTCAACGTGATCGGGATGTACGGCGAACGTTCGGGGCCGGTGCCGTCCGAGTGGCAGCGGGCGACGATCGTGGTCTCGCGGACGCTCTTGAGCGCACGCGAAATGGACTACTGGACCTACTTCGCGGCGCGGTCGGAAGACCCGGCCCGCACCGGTGTCGTCGGCTTCGATGGCGTCGGATCCTTCGAGGCGGCGACCTCGGGGCGCGTGGACGTGAAGACCGCCATCCGCCCGCTGCGAGCGCCGGCGATCGTCGAGGCGCGGGCGGTGGACGGCCTGGACTTCGACCGCGGCGACGTGCGCGGCGTGACGTTCGACCAGCCGATTCCGACCCGTTATCAGACGGGGCGCAGAA
>DATMDI010000200.1:0-4261 GCA_035557875.1 Vicinamibacterales bacterium | reverse complement strand
AGTGCTGCTGCCCCGTGGGCTTCTGGGCAAACACCGCGGCTTCGAATTCGGTGATGGTCATTGTTGGCTCTGCTGCCTCTGCTTGTCCTGATCAGCGAACTGTTGAAGAAGGCGGCTCGATGAGTCGAGCACCGTGTCGAGGTAGACGATCTCGATGCCGTGTTCACGGCAGATGACGGCCTGCTCGGGAGGCAGGCCGCGTTCGCGCCAGTCGCTTCCCTTGACGTAGTAGCGCGGACGCAGCTGCCGCAAGACGGTCTCGGTATCGATTTCGTAGATGTGCACGTAGTCGATGTAGCGGATGGCGTCGATGACCGTCGCGCGCTGCGTTTCGGTCAGGAGGGGCCGATGCTTGCTGCGGACGTAGCGGTCGGATGCGACGTTGCACAGCACCGGCACGCCCAGCGCGCGCGCGGCCTTGAAGTAGGCGATGTGACCGTGGTGCAGCGGGTCGAAGGCGCCGTCCACCATCGCCACCTGCCCGCGGTAGTCCTTGAGCGCCTCGAAATCCAGAATCACGGCCTGGCCAGCAACCCCTTCTGCTTCAACTCGTCGAGCGCCTGGTCGAAGAAATCGGCGGCGACGTCGGGCGTCGTCTTCGCCCATTCGACCAGCTCGCGGAAGCCGTCTTCGAGCGGCACCTTCGGCTGGAAGCCAAGCAGCGTCTTCGCGCGGGTGATGTCCGCCGTATTGTGGCGGATGTCGAACGTCCGCCCGGCCCGGGTGACCTGCGGCTCGATCGACGTGCCGAGGATGCGGTTCAGCATCCGCGCGATGTCGAGGATGGTCACGGTCTCACCCGAGCCGACGTTGACCGGCAGGTAGTCGGCGCCGGGCTTCTCGATCATGAGCAGCAGGCAGTCCACGACATCGTGTACCGAGACGAAGTCGCGGAGCTGTTGTCCGTCTTCGAACACGACCGGCTGCTTGCCGTTCAACAGCCGGCTCAACCAGATGGCGGCGACGCCGGCGTAGGGATTGCTCAGGCTCTGGCGCGGCCCGTAGACGTTGAAGAAGCGCGGCGCGACGGCCGGAATGCCGTAGGTCTTGCCGATGAGCAACACCATCTCTTCCTGGTGGTACTTGGTCATCGAGTAGATGTTGTCGCGGTAGAGCGGCTTGTCTTCAGGCGTCGGAATCGACTCGACGGAGGCGCCGCACACCGGGCAGCGCTGCTCCCACTCGTGCGCGGCGAGCTGCGATTCGGGCCGGATGCCTGGCGCCACGGTGCCGTGGACGGCGCACCGGTACGCGCCCTCGCCGTAGACGCCAATCGACGAGGCCACCACCACCTTCTGGACGTGGTGTTTGAGGTTGACCAGCATGTCGAGCAGCAGCGCCGTGCCGCGCGTGTTGACGTCGACGTAGCGGTCGACCTGATACATGCTCTGGCCGATGCTGACGGCCGCGGCGAAGTGCACGACGGCGTCGGCCTCGAGCACGAGCGGCTCGAACACGCCGCGGTCGCGGACGTCGCCGCGCACGTAGCGGGCCTTCGCGTTCGCGTACGACGGCCAGGTGCCCGAGCGGTGCACCTGGTGTTCGAGGTTGTCGAGGACCGTGACCTGATAGCCGCGCGCGATCAGACCGTCCACGAGGTGCGAGCCGATGTAGCCGGCGCCGCCGGTGACGAGTACGTGTCGAATGCTCATGTCAGGGAGCTCATTTCGTAGGGTGGGGCTCTCGCCCCGCCGATCGGGCTTCAGCGCCGCCGATTGGCGCCACGTCGAGCAGGCGGCCGGTGCCCAGGACGCCGAGCGCCGAGCGCGCCATCAGCAGGTGCCGCGGCGAAAAGCCGTTGACGTTGGAGTAGTACGCGGTGGCGCGCACGCCGAGAAACGGCGCCAGGTACGAGAAGCCGCCGTAGGTGCCGGCAAACGCCGAGGCGCCGGCCACGGCGGCCGTCTGCACCGCCAGGTTGTCGCGCGGGTGGAGCTGCGGCGGCAGCGTCTGGACGCCGAGCGCCTGGAGATCGTCGCCGTCGTGGTCGTCGAGGCGCAGGCCGGTGGCGAGCGATACCACGGGGCCCCGTTCGGCCAGAGCCTGCAGCGTGCGCCGCGCGAACGCGCGGTTCTCGTCGGTCGCGGGAAAGCACTCGTTGAAATAGAACTTCACCGCGGTATACGGACCCGACGGCCGCGGAAACCCGGCGGCCGCGTCGGGCGTGAGCCGCGCGTAGCGGCCGTGCGCGTGCACCCACGATTCGTCGAGGTGGCCCCACCAGAACGGGTTGAACAGTCCGTACATGCTCGACGGATGGAGCATCGACCGGTGCTGCACGTCGGGCGTGAGCTCGCGCAGCAGGTCGCGCTCGAAGGCGAGCACCTGCGTCTGCTTCTGCTCGCCGTTGGCGGCCACCCGCTCGTCGTGCCGCGCCCGGAACTGCTCGGGAGTGAGGTAGTCGAACGTCTCGCGGTAGTTGGCGGCAAACGGCCGGTACCACGCGGCGGTGCCGCCGCGCGAGACGACGAGGAGGCGCTCGGGCGGCACCTGGAAGCGCTCGGCGAACCAGCGCAGGAAGGGTACCCAATACAACAGCTCGAACCCGACCTCGCCGAGCCAGGGCCCGGCCACGATCGTCTCGCTCCCCGCGGCCAGCACCCCGAGGTCGCGCTCGAGCCGGGCGGCGTGCATGCGGGCGACCTGCGCGCTGACGCTGCGCCGGAGCGCATGGGGTACCAGCTGCTTCAAGGCGGAAACCATTACCGCAGGGCGGTCTGAAGACCGCCCTCTACGAACGCACTCCCCACCTGACCCACCTGGCCTACCTGACCCACCTGGCCTCCAGGATCTTCTCCGCGGCGGCCCAGTCCTCGGGTGTATCGATCGAGAGCGACTCGCGCGCGTCGATGATCAGCGGCCGGCAGTCGACGCCATAGATGCTGCCGCAGCGATCGAGGGTGTCGCGCCGGAAGGCGTAGACCGTGCCGTCGCGCGAGTAGGCGGGCCGCACGTCCTGCCGGCGCGTCACGCGCTCCCCTTCGGGCAGGAACGGCCGCAACACGCCGCCGTCGATGCGCATCACGTAGTCGGGCGACAGGTGCTTGGGCACCTCCACGACCGTCACCACCGAATCGGCGCCGGAACTGCGCAGGAGATCGACCGCCCTGGCGACGTGATCGGGGCGCCGCAGCGGCGAGGTCGGCTGCAGCAGCACCACCAGCTCTGGCGTCCAGCCGGCGCGTGTCACCTCGTCGATCGCGTGGCGGATCACCGGCAGCATCGGCGTATCGTCCTGCGCCAGGGCGGCCGGGCGGAGAAAGGGCACCTCGAGACCGGCGGCGCGTCCCGCGGCGGCCACTTCCTCGGAGTCGGTGGAGACTACGATCCGGTCGATGACAGCGGCGTCGCGCGCCGCCGCCGCCGTGTACTCGAGCAGCGTGCGGCCGCCGAGCAGGCGCACGTTCTTCCCCGGCACGCCCTTCGACCCGCCGCGCGCCGGCACGATGGCCAGCACGCCGCCCGGCACACCGCTCATTTCGGACGCGGACCGTTCTGCACGTAACGCAGTTCCCGGAACAGATCGCGCACGGCCGACGGATCGGGCAAGGCGTCGGGCGAGGGCGGCGCGAGCCGGCACAGATAGCTGACGTGGAGGTGATCGGCGGCGTAGTCCACTTTCACGATCGCAAAGCCGGCCCGCCGCAGATAGGCCTCCATGGTGTTCTGCGTCAGGTAGTAGGGGTGGTCGATCTTGGTGGCGTCTTCCACCGACCAGTTGCGGAGATACGCCGCGCGGAAGTCGACGATGTCGACGAACAGCTGTCCGCGGTCGGTCAGCAGGTCGCGGACGCGCTGCAACGTGCCCGAGATGTCGAGCAGGTGATCGATCGTCTGGCAGACGATCACGAAGTCGAACCGCCGCGCACCGAAATCGTGCTCCTCGACCAGACCGGTGATCGTCTCGAGGCCGAAGGCGCGCGCCTGCTCCACTTCGAGCGGCGCCGGATCGATCAGCGTGCCCTCGAGGCCGAACTCCCTGGCGAAGTGTCCGGCCACGACGCCGGTGGACCCGCCGATGTCGAGCATGGTCCGCAGCCCGGCGCCGCGCACGAACGGACGGATCATCGCCGCGCGGTCCAGCGCGTACTCCTGCTGCTCGGCCTGAATCGTCTGCGCGTCGATCAGGCGACCGTGAAACGCGCTCACGAGCGGGCGGTAGACGCCATCGTAGAAACGGCCGTACGCCGCCGCGGTCATCCGCGGGTTGAGGAACGCCAGGCCGCAACGCGCGCACGCCGCGGCCTGCGCCGGGTAGCCG
>DATMDI010000199.1:0-6705 GCA_035557875.1 Vicinamibacterales bacterium | reverse complement strand
AAGCACAAGGACTTCGTCGTCGATCCGGAGAAGTGGCACGACGTGTTCCGCGAGGCGACGTGGGAAGAGGCGATGGACTTCGCGGCCAAGGGGCTGGTGAAGGTCCGCGACACCTACGGCAAGCGCGCGCTCGCCGGCTTCGGGTCGGCCAAGGGCACCAACGAAGAGGCCTATCTGTTCCAGAAACTGGTGCGCACCGGGTTCGGCTGCAACAACGTCGATCACTGCACGCGGCTGTGCCACGCCTCGAGCGTCGCGGCGCTGATGGAGGGCATCAACTCCGGCGCGGTCTCGAACCAGGTGCGCGACGTCGCCAACGCCGAGGTGATCTTCGTCATCGGCGCCAACCCGACCGTCAACCATCCTGTCGCGGCGACCTTCATCAAGAACGCCGCCAAGGCCGGTGTGAAGCTGATCGTCGCCGATCCGCGGCGCGGCGACCTGGCCCGCCACGCCACCTACAACCTGCAGTTCAACGCCGACACCGACGTGGCGCTGCTCAACGCCATGCTGAACGTCATCGTCGAGGAGGGGCTCGTCGATCAGGCGTTCATCGCCGACCGCACCTCGGGGTATGCCGAGCTGGCCGAGAACGTGAAAAAGTTCTCGCCCGAGAAGATGGCGCCAATCTGCGGCATCGACGCCAAGACGATCCGCGAGGTCGCACGGCTTTACGCCACGTCGAAGGGCTCGATGATCCTGTGGGGCATGGGCATCTCGCAGCACGTGCACGGCACCGACAACGCGCGCTGCCTGATCGCGCTGGCGCTCTCCACCGGCCAGATCGGCAAGCCCGGCTCCGGCCTGCACCCGCTGCGCGGCCAGAACAACGTGCAGGGGGCGTCCGACTCGGGCCTCATCCCGATGTTCTACCCGGACTATCAGCGCGTGAACGTGCCCGAGGCGCGACAGCGCTTCGAGACGCTGTGGAAGACCGAACTCGATCCCGATCCCGGGCTCACGGTCGTGGAAATCATGAACGCCGCGAAGAAGCACGAGATTCGCGGGATGTACATCATGGGCGAGAACCCGGCGATGTCGGACCCCGACGTCGACCACGCCCGCGAGGCCATGGCCGCGCTCGACCACTGCGTCGTGCAGGACATCTTCCTCACCGAGACCGCCTACCTGGCCGACGTGGTGCTGCCGGCGACCGCGTGGCCCGAGAAGGTCGGCACGGTCACCAACACCGACCGCATGGTGCAGCTGGGGCGCAAGGCGATCGATGCGCCCGGGGACGCGCGTCCCGACTTCGACCTGCTCGTGGAGCTCGGCCAGCGCATGGGCCTCGACTGGGCCTACACGCACCCGCGCGAGGTCTTCAACGAGATGCGCACGTGCATGGACTCGATCGCGGGCATCACGTGGGATCGACTCGAGCGTGAGTCGTCGGTCACCTACCCGTGCGTGAAGGAAGGCGACCCTGGCGATCCGGTCGTCTTCATCGAGAACTTCCCCACCGCCTCGGGGCGCGCCAAGTTCGTGCCGGCCGATCTGATCTCCGCGGCCGAGCGGCCCGACGCGGAATACCCGATGGTGCTCATCACCGGCCGACAGCTCGAGCACTGGCACACCGGGTCGATGACCCGCCGGGCGGCCAATCTCGATTACATCGAGCCCGAGCCGGTGGCGTCGGTGCACCCGCTCGATCTCGAGGGGCTGGGCGTCGAACCGGGCGGCACGCTGACCATCGCGTCGCGGCGCGGCGAGATCTCGCTCTACGCGCGCGCCGACGACGGTACGCCGCGCGGCGCCGTGTTCGTGCCGTTCTGCTACTACGAAGCGGCCGCGAACATGCTCACCAACCCGGCACTCGACCCGTTCGGGAAGATCCCGGAGTTCAAGTACTGCGCGGTGAGGGTGACCGCCGGCGGCACCACGCCCGGGAAACTGAGCTTCGGCGGCGGCGTGCTGCTCCCCGACCACCAGCCCGCGACACAGTAACGAGCCTCGCGGCTGGGGGTCTTCAGACCCGCCTCATCATCCGTGGGTCCGGGTCTTCAGACCCGCCGCAGTAGCCCCTGTTCCGTAGGGCGGGGCGTCAGCCCCCCTCGGCCTGCCTCGCGCCCGACCGTGTCGATTGGCGTCCGTGCCGATCGACGTGTTGGTGAGGGCCCGACCAATGCCTGGTCGCGCCACCTCACGACAGGAGTCGAACCATGCGTTTCATGATCATGCACAAGAACGACGCCAACACCGAGGCGGGAAACCCACCCCCGATGGACGTCGTCCACACGATGGGGGCGTTCATCGGCGAATACGCCGCCACGGGCCGTCTCATCGACGGCGCCGGCCTCGCCTCGAGCAGGACACGCACCCGCCTGGTCTTTCGCGGTGGCCAGTGCACGGCGCAGCAGGGCCCTTATCGCGGCGAGCGCGAGTTGCCGGCGGCGACGCTCCTGCTCAAAGTGGGCACGCGCGAGGAAGCGATCGGCTGGGCCGAACGCTACGGCGCGATCCTCGGTAACGGAGAGCTCGAGCTCGGCAAGGTCAACGAACCGTGGGACATCGGATTGATGCCAGCACCTGAAAACCCGCCGTTGCAGGTGCTTCTCATCGACAAGGCCGACCAGGCCACCGAAGCGGAAGGCAGAAGCCCGGCGGTGAAAGCTGCGCTGTCTCGCCTCGAGGCCGAGATGACCGAGGCCGGCGTACTGGTTCGCGCGATCCGGCTGCGACCGAGCGCCAAGGCCAAACGGCTGGTGTTCACCAACAACAAGCTGCGGATGACCGACGGGCCGTTCGTGGAGTCAAAAGAGCTGATCGGCGGCTTCGCGGTGCTGGAACTGACGGCGATGGACGAAGCCATCGAGCTGTGCCGGCGCTACGCTGAGATCCTGGGTGGCACGCTGGAGATCGACGCCAGGATCGTCGACACTGACGCGTGAGCGCATACCCGTAAACATTCAACCCGGCACCGGCGTCGCGCCGTTCAAGCACTGCTCAGGCGCCGGAGCGACTGCACACTCTTGGGGGCGCGATGGACTATGCGACCTTGTCCCTGGCCGAGGTCCGGCTTGGGCTCGAGACCACTGCTCGGGACACTCAGGCGACGTTCGGCGTGTTCGACGCGCGCCAGCTGAATTGGCGGCCGGACACGGCGCGATGGAGCATCGCGCAGTGCTTCGATCATCTATTGACGGCGAATCGTCTGATGTTCCAGGCGGCGGAGGACGCCCTGAAGGACGGCGCGCCTCGAACCCTCTGGCAGCGCCTGCCGGTTCTGCCTGGCGTCCTGGGCCGGATGCTGGTTCGCTCACAGGCGCCCAGCGCGGCGCGCAAGTTCACCGCCCCGTCCAAGGCGCAACCGGCGGCCAGCGACATTGCTGCGGACATCCTCGAGCGGTTCGTGGAGCAGCAGCGGAGCGCCGTGGCGCGCTTGCAGGCGCTCAACGAACAGCACGCCGAAGGCGCGATCATGACCTCACCGTTCATCAAGGTCGTGACCTACAGCGTATTGGATGGCTGGCGGCTGGTCTTCGCGCACGAGCGACGGCACTTCGAGCAGGCGCGCGCCGTGTCACTGTCGCCGGGATTCCCACGTTCGTGACCTCGAGCACATCATGAGCAAGAGCGCGACTCAGAAAGGAACGTCTCCATCCCGGCTGATCGACGAGAGGATCAACGAACTCGGCGACTGGCGGGGCAAACTGCTCTCGCGGCTCCGCACCCTGATCAAGCAGGCCGACCCCGACGTGGTCGAGGAGTGGAAATGGAGCGTTCCGGTGTGGTCTCACGACGGATTGATCTGCACCGGCGAGACCTACAAGAGCACCGTGAAGATGACCTTCGCAAAAGGGGCCGCGCTCGAGGACCCCTCAGGCCTCTTCAATTCCAGTCTCGATGGCAACACCAGGCGCGCCATCGACGTCCGAGAGGGCGAGAACATCGACGAGAAGGCGTTGAAGGCGCTGATTCGCGCAGCCGTCAGGCTGAACGTGTCCGGGCGTTGACGGCCTAGCTGAACTCCGTAAGCGCCTGACCCGTGGCTACGCGCTCGGCCCCGGCGTAGATGTTGAACGCGCCGTTGCGGACGAAGCCGAGCAGCGTGACGCACGCGTCGGTCGCGAGCGAGATCGCCAGGCTCGACGGCGCGGAGACCGATGCCACGACCGGGATGCCAGCGCAGACCGCCTTCTGCACGATCTCGAACGACGTCCTCCCGCTCACGAACAGCACGCGGTCGGACAGCGGCAGGCGCCCCTGCAGCAGCTCGGCGCCGATCACCTTGTCCACCGCATTGTGCCGCCCGACGTCTTCGGCTACCTGCAGCAGCGTGCCCGCGGCATCGAAGAGCCCGGCGGCGTGCAGCCCGCCGGTCTGATCGAAGGCGCGCTGCGCGGCGCGCAGCCGATCCGGCATCGCGGTAACGATCGCGCGATCGACGACAAAGCCGGGTCCCACCGGCGCGATGCCGTGCAGGAGATCGTCGATCGAGCGGCGGCCACAGACGCCGCACGACGAATTCGCCGTGACCAGACGTCGACCCGCCATCACGGTCGCCGCGCGCGTGGCGGCGTCGCCAGTCAGCCACACGTTGAGGACGTTGCCGATCTCGCAGCCGTCGTCGTCGGCGCAATGGCGGATCGAACCGACCTGGTCGGCCGCGGTGATGATCTGCTCGGACAGGAGGAACCCCGCCGCCAGCTGCTCGTCGAAGCCGGGCGTGCGCATGATGGTGACGAACGAGGCTGACCCGAGGCGGATTTCGAGCGGCTCCTCGGTGGCGGCGACGTCGCGTCCGGCCACCTCCCCGGAGGCGCCGACGCGCACGATGTCTACGGGGTGCACGGCGGGATTCATGCCTCTGATTGTACTGACAGGGCGGGTCTAAAGACCCGCAGCCACGTACTTCGACGACCCGCGCCGCGTACTTCGGCGACCCGCAGCCACCTGCTTCGGGATCCGCAGCCACGCAGGCGCGCCGCGCAGGTATGATGCGCAGCGTGTCCGGCCGGCTCCGCTTCGTGCTCGCCGCCAGCGTGCTCGCCGCTCTCCTGCCGCTGCGCGCGCAGCAGGCGGCGCCTGCGGTGCTGTCACAGCTCACATGGTTCGACCGCGCCGGCACGGTGCTCGGCCGGCTCGGACCGCTGGCCGATCACGGCAACCTCGAGCTCTCGCCGGACGGATCGCGCGTGGCGGTCGCGGTGGCCGATCGCGCACGGCGGACCCGCGACATCTGGATGTATCAGACCGCCTCGGGCCAGCGGCAGCAGTTCACCAGCGACGCCGCAGACGAGAACTGGCTGATCTTCTCGCCCGACGGGCGCCGCGTGGTGCTCAACGCCTTCAGCCCGGAGCAGTCGGGCCTGTTCAGCTCGCCGGCCGCCGCGGCGCTCCCACGCGAGACGGTCCTGATCGATCCGTCCGGGGCATGGCCGGTGAGCTGGTCGCCTGACGGCGCGTCGATTCTCATCGTGACCAACAGCCCGAAGACTGGCAACGACATCTGGACGCTGTCGCTCGGCGGCGATCGCACGCCCAAGGCGTATCAGCGCACCGAGGCCTCGGAGAACTGGGCGGCGTTCTCGCCGGACGGGCGCTGGGTGGCTTTCAGTTCCACCGCCGGTTCGGACGTGCCCGAGGTGTACGTGACGCGCTTCCCCACTCCAGGTCAGGCGTGGCGCGTCTCGGCCGACGGCGGGACACAGGCGCGCTGGCGCCGCGACGGCAAGGAGATCTTCTACGTGGCGCCCGACCGGCAGTTGATGGCCGCCGCCGTCACGCTGGGTCAGGACAGCGTGAAGATCGATCGCATCGAGGCACTTTTCGGGTTGCGCTTTCCCTACGGCGCCTACCACGCTTTCGACGTCACGCAGGACGGCCAGCGCTTTCTGGTGAACACCTCGCTGACGTCGAGCGGCGCGCCGCAACAGGTGCGCCGATGACCCGCGGCGTGGCGGCGGCCGTCGTCGCGCGGTGGCCATTACCGCGGCGGCATCACTGACCGCACAGGACAAGAGTTACACCGCGCCCCGCACGCCGTGGGGCCACCCCGACCTGCAAGGCGTCGCGTTGCGGCTCCTCGGCGGCGTCGTGCACGCCGACAACGATCACGGCAACGGCCAGGGAAACGCCTGCCGCGACCTGCCGTCAACACCCTGGTCGCCTATGCCGGCCCTGCCTCGCAGTTCGGGCAGGCCAACGACCCGATGAAGGGCGAGCGCCCCGGCGGCATCAACGTGTTCGGCGGGGGGCTGGCGCTGTACAACTCGGACGGCCGTCTCCTCGGTGGTCTGGGCGTGAGCGGCGACTCGTCGTGCGCGGATCACAACATCATTGCCGGTGACGAAATGAACGCCGCCTGACGGCGGCATGTGGCGACTGCGGCGGGTCTAGAGACCCGCAGCCAGGTACGTGGGGCCCGGGTCTTCAGACCCGGGCCAAGGCGCGACGCAGCGGAGGCGATCCCTTGTCGTTGTCGGCAATGGCATGGCCGGCATCGCCTGCGTCGAGCAGATCCTCAAGCACGCGCCGCAGTTCGACATCACGATTTTCGGCGACGAAACCCACGTCAACTACAACCGCATCCTCTTGTCGTCAGTACTCGCCGGCGAGAAGGCCTCCGACGAGATCACGCTGAACCCGCTCGACTGGTATCGCGAGAACGGCATCCAGCTGCGCGTCGGGGCACGGATCACCGGCGTCGACGCGGCCAACAAGACCGTCACCGCGGCCGACGGCAGCGTCACGCCGTACGACGTG
>DATMDI010000198.1:0-15030 GCA_035557875.1 Vicinamibacterales bacterium | reverse complement strand
TCGCGCTCTTGTGGGGCCAGCGTCGTGGTCATGACCGTCTAGTCTAGCCCCAGACCTCTACCGGTCGGCCGCGCCGGCCGGCCGGCGCACCGCCTCAGCGGCAGTCCCCGCTAGAATGAACCCTCGGCATGCCTCGCGCGCGGCTCTCCTCAGACTGGCCTTCGATGTCGGACGAAGAACTGCTCGACGTGCGCATGTGCGACCTGCCGCTGGTGATCGAGGGCACGCTCGCCGACCGAATCGCCCAGCTTCAGGGCGAGATCGGCGCCAGGGGTCTGCGCTGTGCGATCCACTTCTACCTCGCCGACGAGTGGTTCACACCCGACGGCGCCACGGCGATCGCCATTCCGTTCTACATGGCGCACCACCGCCTCGAAAAGCTCGAAGAGGCGCAGATGTTCGAGGTGGAGGGCGGCGAGTACGAGTGGAGCATGCGCATCCTGCGCCACGAGGCCGGCCATGCGCTCGACAACGCCTACGGCCTGCGGCGGCGCCAGCAGCGGCGGGAGGTGTTCGGCTCACCCTCCGAGCCGTATCCGGAGTTCTACACGCCAAAGCCGTACAGCAAGAGCTACGTGCTCCATCTCGACTCCTGGTACGCGCAGAGCCATCCCGACGAGGACTTCGCCGAGACGTTTGCCGTGTGGCTCTCGCCCGCCAGCGAGTGGCGGCAGCGGTATGCGGGCTGGCCGGCCCTGCGCAAGCTCGAATACATGGACCGGCTGATGGGATCGATCCGGCACCAGCCGGCGCGGCTCGAGAATTCGGCCGAGATCGACAGCCTGGCGCAGCAACGCAAGACGCTGCGCCAGCACTATCGAACCAAACGCCGGCACTACGGCGTGGACCATCCCAACTTCTACGATCGCGACCTGCGGCGGATCTTCTCCGACGCCCCCGAGCACGCCGCCAATCCGACCGCGGCGCAGTTCATCGCCCGCATCCGGCGCCCGGTTCGACGGGCGGTAGCCGGGTGGACCGGCATCTACCAGTACACGATCGATCGGGTCATCGAAGAGATGGCGGCGCGGTGCCGTGAGCTCAAGCTGCGGCTACCCGGGTCCGAAGAGCACGCGCGGCAGGAATTCACGGTGCTCCTCACCGTGCAGGCGATGAACTATCTCCACAGCGGGGGGCACCGGCTGTTTCTATGAGAAAGGTCCGCGTGCTCGCGCTCGTGCACGACCACCTGGTGCCGCCCCGCGACACCAAAGGGATCGACGTGCGCGAGGCCGAGTGGAAGATGGAGTTCGACGTCATCGAGACGCTGCGCGAAATCGGCCACGAGGTGCGCGTCCGCGGCGTCCACGACGACCTGCGCGGTATTCGCGCCACGGTGCAGTCGTTCAATCCGCACATCGTCTTCAACCTGCTCGAGGCCTTCGCCGGTATCACGACCTTCGATCAGAACGTCGTCAGCTATCTCGAGCTGCTGCGCCTGCCCTACACCGGCTGCAATCCCCGCGGCCTCATCCTCGCGCGCGACAAGGCGCTGTCGAAGAAACTCCTCGCCTATCACCGCGTGCCGGTGCCCGATTTCACCGTCGTCGGGCTGGGCCGGCGGCCGAAGCTGCCGCGCAAGCTGGCCTTCCCCTTGATCGTGAAGTCGGTATTCTTCGAGTCCTCGGCCGGCATCTCCCAGGCGTCGGTGGTCGAGAACGAGGAGCAGCTCGCCAGGCGCGTGACGTTCATCCACGAGAGCCTGGGCACGGCGGCGATCGTCGAGCAGTTCATCGACGGCCGCGAGCTCTACGTGGGTGTCATCGGCAACGAACGGCTCGACATCTTCCCGGTGTGGGAGATGTCGTTCGCCAACATGCCTGACAACCGCTGGAAGATTGCCACCGAGCGGGTGAAATGGAGTACCCGCTATCAGAAGACGCACGGCATCATGACCGACGCCGCCGTGCTCGACGAGGCGATGGTGGCGCGCATCAGCAACATCGCCAAACGCACCTACCGGGCGCTCGATCTGAACGGCTACGCCCGCATCGACATCCGTCTCGACGAGACGGGCGAACCGTTCGTGCTCGAGGCCAACCCAAACCCGAACCTGGCCTACGGCGAGGACTTTGCGGAGTCGGCCGAGAAGACCGGCATCAGCTACGAGGCGCTCCTCGATCGCATCATCCGCTTCGGACTGCGCTGGGAGCCCGCCCGCACCGGTTCGCCGACGGCGTAGGGGCTTCCGCCTTCGCCAAGGCGGCTCGCCGAGCGAGCCGCCAAAGCAGCGCTGGTTAGTCGGTCCGCTTCGCGGACCGACGCGGCGGACCACCGTAGCTTTAGCGGAGGTGGTCAGGCGGCCCGCACGGTGACCGCGGTATAGTGCGCGGCATGGACAGACGAGACTTCCTGGCCGGCATGGCCGTGGCTCCCCTGGCGGCGGCCTTCCAGGGCGGCCGCTCGCCCGCGAATGCGGCGCAACAGCCGGCCGCGCGTGCCCGGACTCCCATCAAACAGAGCGTCATGGCCTCGGTGTGGGGGCAATCGAAGTTGTCGTTCGAGGAGCGCTGCCAGGTCCTGCAGCGGCTTGGCTTCAAGGGCATGGACCTGCCGACGCCCGAGCAGGCGCCGATGCTCAAGACCTACGGGCTGACGCCGGCGATGATGACCGGCGCTGGAACCTCTTTTCAGGAGGGGCTCGTGCGCAAAGAGCTGCACGACAAGTTCGAAGCGGCGTTCAAGCAGGGCATCGACACGTGTGCCGCGGTCGGCTGTCCCAACCTCATCGCCATGCCGGGCGAGCGGCGCGGAATGTCGCGCGACGAAACGGTGGCCAACACGGTCGCCATCCTCAACCGGGTGAAGGGGTACGCCGAGCAGAAGAACGTGACGCTCTGCATGGAGATCACCAACTCGAAGGTACCGGCCGATCAGCGCACCGATCAGACGTTCAACCGTCTCGACTGGGGGTGGGAGGTCTGCCGGAAGGTGGGATCGCCGCGCGTCAAGGTCGTCTACGACATCTATCACGTGCAGATCATGGACGGCGACATCGTCCGCAACATGCGCGACAACCTCGACTGGATCTGCCACATCCACGTGGCCGGCGTGCCCAGCCGGCAGGAGATCGACGGCACGCAGGAGCTCAACTACCGCTTCATCGCCAACGCCATCGCGGAGTCGGGCTACAGCGGCTACGTCGCCCACGAATGGCGGCCCGGTGCCGGCCGCGACCCGCTCAAGAGCCTCGAGGAGTGCTTCGCGATCATGAACGTGTAGAACGACGGCTCAGGGCTCAGGGCTCAGGCAAGAACTGGGGAGCGATAGCGAAAGGCGGATGCACATGCGGCGAGGCCTGGGGCTGGCGGCAACACTGGCGGCGGGACTGGCGGCAACGGTATCGGCGCAACAGGCGTTTCCGCCGGGGTTCGTCGATCCGGCGCCGATCCTCGCCGCCGCCGCGAAGGAGATCGGCGAGGCCTCCCTGCAGTGCGTCACGTTCCGCGGCACCGGCTATGCCGGCGCCGTGGGCCAGGCCTTCGAGTCGGGCGTCAACATCGACTGGCCGCGGATCGACGCGCTGGCCAACTACCGCCGCACGATCAACTACACCACCCGCACCATCATCGAGGAGTTCGACCGCAAGCCCGGGCTCAACCCGGCGTCTTGGAAATACGGTCTCGGATGGCAGGATGGCACCCCGGTCCAGAAGAACCTGCATCAGACGTTCATCGTCAGCGGCGATTACGGCTGGCACGTCGACGGCGCAAGCGGCACGCCGGTGCCGATGTCACCCGAGGACGTGTCGATCGGTCAGCTCGAGATCTGGATGAACCCGCACGGGTTCATCAAGGCCGCACGGCTGCCCGGCGCCAACCCGAAGGCGGTGTGGCGGTGGGAGCTGGGCGAAATGGGACGCGACGGCCCGACCACGGTGCCCGAGAAGATGCACGTGGTGTCGATTTCGTTCGGCAAATACCGCATCGACGCCACCGTCAACAGGCAGAACCAGATTCAGCGCATCCACACGATGGTGGCGGAGCCGGCGCTGGGCGATTTCAACTACGAGCACGAGTCCACCGATCAGCGGACCTTCGGCACCGTGAAATTTCCGATCGCCTGGCACTCGCACCAGGGCTGGGACGACAACTTCGGGTTCGAGAACGTCACCGCCGGTCACAACGCGTTCGGCGGCAACTTTTCCCAGGTCGAGCCGAACGACTGCGGTCCGGCGATCACGGTGCCAGACGCGGTGCGCCGCGCCGCTCCGACGCCGCCAGCCGTCACCGTGGACAGGCTGGCCGAGGGCGTGTATCTCCTGGGCGGCGGACCGGCCAACAGCGTGGCCGTCGAGTTCAAGACGTTTGCCGCCGTCTTCGAGGCGCCCACCAGCGAAGCGCGCAGCCTGGCCGTCATCGAGCAGGTGGCGAAGCTGATGCCGGACAAGCCGATTCGCTATCTGGTGAACTCGCACCAGCACTTCGATCACATCGGCGGCGTCCGCGCCTACCTCCACATCGGCGCCACCATCGTCACGCAGCGCAAGAACATCTCGTTTCTCAACCGCGACGTGCTGAATTACCGCCCGCGCACGGTCCTGCCGGACATGGTCAGCCTGTGGCCGCCGACCGAGGTGGCCGAGGGCTACAACTACGAGAGCTTCAACGAGAACTACGTGATCACCGACGGCTCGCGGCTGCTGCAGGTGTTCTACGTGCAGCCGCTGCAGCATGCCGAGGGCATGGCGATGGCGTACCTGCCCGCGGAGAAGATCGTCATGCAGGCAAACCTGTTCGACACGCACGAGCCCGCTCCGGCCGCGCCGACCCAGGCCATGACGACGTTCTACCGCACGATGCGGACGCTGAGTCTCGATGTGGCTACCATCGCGCCGGTGCACGGGCGCCCAGTACCGATGGCCGCGTTCATCAAGGCGATGGGCCCCGCCGCCAACGATTGCCCCACCGCCGGAGCCGGCGGCTCCGTGGCCTGGCGCCCCTGCCGCTGACCCAACGGCCGCGCTTGGCTCGCGCCTCGTCTGCTAGACGGACGAGTTAGAACCGCCTTACATCGACGTCATTTCGGCGTGCAGAAGGCAGATTTGCCCGACCTGCGGTGGTACGGATCGTGAGTAAAGCGGTCCAGGAGGCAGACATGCACGTCAGCCAATGGCTCGCGATCGCGATCTTGAGTTCAGCGTGTGCCGCTCCGGCCGCTACGGAGCAGACGACGGCGACAGACCGGGCCCTGCAGACAAGCGAGAGGAAGACCAGCACCGATCCAGCCGTGAATCCGCACGCCGCGGCGCTGGCTGAATTCAAGTCGCGTGTCGATGCCTATGCCGACCTGCACAAGCAACTGGCCATGGGCGAGGCCAAGCCGCGGCAGACCGCGGATCCGGCGCAGATCGCCGCCACCAAGGCCGCATTGGCGGCCAAGGTCCAGGCCGCCCGCGCCTCGGCCAAGCACGGCGACATCTTCACGCCGGCTGTCCGTCCGGTCTTCAGGCGCCTGCTCGCGCCGGAACTGAAGGGCGAAGACGGCCGCGACGCCAAGGCGATCCTGAAGGACGACGCGCCGGCGCCCGGCTCGGTGCCGTTCAAGGTCAACGCCAAGTATCCGGAGAATCAGCCGATCCCCAGCGTGCCCGCGAACGTGCTCCTGACGCTGCCGCCCCTTCCGGCCCCGCTCGAGTACCGCATCGTCGGCCAGCACCTGCTCCTGCTCGACACGGCCGCGGATCTGGTCGTCGACTACATCCTGAACGCCATCATCACGTAAGGGGGACATCATGCGCCGTGCGCCCATCATCGTTCTTCTGTTGGCCGCCTTGCCCTGGGTCGCGGCCGCTCAGGAGCTCCGCCTGCCGAACAAGCCCGGGTCGTTGAAGTTCGGTGTGATCGGCGACAGCGGGGAGCCCGGTCCAGGGCAGGTGGCGATCGCCAAGCAGATGGCCAGCTGGCGGCAGCGGTTCCCGTTCGAGTTCGCGCTGATGGTCGGCGACAACCTCTACGGATCGGAGAGCGCTCGAGACTACGAGAGGAAATTCTCGGGTCCCTACAAAGCGCTGCTCGACGGCGGTCTCAAGTTCTATGCCGCGCTCGGCAACCACGACGACGCTGGTCAAACCCAGTACAAGGCGTTCAACATGAACGGCCAGAAGTACTACACTTTCAAACCGCAGAACGGCGTCCGGTTCTTCGCCATCGACAGCAACTACGTTGACCAGAAACAGCTCGAGTGGCTCGACAAGGAGCTGACGGCGAGCGGGTCCGACTGGAAGATCGTGTTCTTCCACCACCCGCTCTACTCGTCCGGCGGCACGCACGGCTCCGCCGAGGTGCAGCGCGAGCTGATCGAGCCGGTGCTCCTGAAGCACGGCGTCAACGTCGCGTTCACCGGCCACGAGCACTTCTACGAGCGGATCAAGCCGCAGAAGGGCGTCGCCTACTTCATCATCGGGTCGTCGTCGAAGATACGGAAGGGTGATCTGCAGAAATCAGCGCTCACCGTGTACGGCAACGATTCGGATTATGCGTTCATGCTGGTCGAGATCGTCGACGACGAGCTCTATTTCCAGGTCATCAACGACAAGGGCGCGACGATCGACACCGGCAGCATCCGCCGTGCCGGCGACGTGCGCCCCAATTCGGACGTCACGACGCAGCCGGTGGTGCCGCAGGCGAAGCCGTCGCCCGTGGCGCCGGGCCCGCCCACGTCGAAGAAATGAGCGACTACGAAATCGCCCGAAACGGGACCAGCGTGCGCTGGTCGACGCGCTCGGCGACGGCCCTCACCTCGATTAGGTAGTCGCCGGGAACCAGAGGCGCAAGGGCGGCCTAGGCGTTCAGCCACCGCTATCCATCCGGTTCGTCGACGATCGATGGCGTAATCGGGATCGCCGGCCTGCCCGTACGATCCAGCAACCGTGCACCGGCGGGTGCCGTCGATGGTGACGCCGGCACCACGACGGATCCGCGGCACCCTTCGCGGTTGCCCGTAGCCGCGCCTCGTCTGAAGGGTGGGAGGACGTTGCGCAGGCGGAGGCGCCTGGCCGGCCAGACCGGCCAGCGTGCCGGCACACTTCACACCAGCCCCTGAATTCAGTCGCCGGCCCGGAGCCGTCATTCACCGGGAGCCGCCGTCCATTGGCCGAAAGGCCCGAGAAACCGCCTTCCAGGCCCCGTATCTTCATCCAGGACAGGGCGACGGGAGGTCAGCATGACGGCACGCAGCGCGGCAATGATGATGGCGAGTTCGGCAGCGGCGGCAAGTTCGACCGCGGCGGCCCTCGTAATCTGGCTGCTCCTGATGCGGCCGGTAGACCTCGCCCGAGCCGCCGACGGTCACGACATCATCGGCCTCGCCACGTTTGCGGCAGCGACGCTGTATGACATCCTGCTGGGTCTTCTCGAACTCCTCTAAAAGGCCGCCTCAATGTCAGACTTCGACTCGCGCAACGGCAACGTCGTCATCGGCATCATGCTGGTGGCGATCGGCATGTGGGTGGCGCTGGCCCGTTCCGGCGCGCTCCCGTGGGACGGCCAGGTGACCCTGTGGCCGCTCATCCTGTGCGGCATCGGCCTGGCGCGGTTCCTCCAGACGCCGCCCGGCACGCCCCGGCAAGGCCTGCTCTTCCTCGTGGCTGGCGCATGGCTCTTCGCGGGGCAGGCCCGCTGGTTCTCGCTCGGGGAAACGTGGCCGCTCATGGTGATCGCCTTCGGGCTCATCATCGCGTTCAACTCCGGCCGGCGCCCCCGCGAGGCGGCGGCCGAAGCGGCCCCCGACGCGGCGGCAAACCCGGCGGCGTCCGGCGATCCCTGGTCCCGGCATCGGCGGCAGCGGCACCGCCGTCACGGGATGATGTCGCCGCTGGCAGTGATCGGGATCTGGATCGCGATCTTCGTGGGCGTGCAGGTCTCGGGTGTCGGCTTCATGCGTTCGTCCGACCGGACCGATTCGAGCGATCAGGCGCGCCTGTTCTCCGTGATGGGCCGAGCGGAATACACCAGCCGGGCGCCCAGGTTTCGCGCCGCGGAGGTCACCAACGTGATGGGCCGCTCCGAGCTCGACCTGCGCGACGCGAAGATCCCTCCCGGCGGCGAAGCGTCGGTGCAGGTCTTCTCGGCCATGGGCGAGGTGGTGGTCCGCGTGCCGCCGAACTGGACGGTCGATACCCGCGCCATGCCCGCCCTCGGCTCTGTGCGCGACAATCGCTTTCCAGCACCGGAGGGCACGGACCCGGGCACGGAACCGGCGCCGCGCCTGGTACTTCGAGGGTTGGTCCTGATGGGCCGGCTGACGATTGCGTCCTAGCGATCCGGAGAGCCCGATGTCGAACGGAAGCATGGATTACGGGCGCCTCGTGAGGACGCCGCGGCTCGTGGTGGGGCTGGCGATCGCGCTCTTTGGCGTGCTCCTGGTCCTCGATCGCGCCAACCTGACCCTGGCGGCGCAGGTCCTGCGCTTCTGGCCCGCGGTGCTCATCGTCCTGGGCGCGTCGATCTTCGCGCAATCGCGCAAGGTCGGCGGCGGCGTGAACGGCATCGTGCTGATGGCCCTCGGCGGCTGGCTGCTCCTGAACTCGCTCGGCATCCTGCGGATTAGCGTCTGGCAGCTGTTCTGGCCGATGATTCTCATCGCCATCGGCACCATCCTGGTGGTGCAGACGGTGAGGCGGCGCGGGGACACCGCGTCAGGAACCGAAGCCGCCGACACGCTGACGATCTTCGCGGTGCTGAGCGGCGTAAAGCGCATCAGCACCGCGTCTCGCTTCCGCGGCGGCGAAATCACGCTCTTCATGGGCGGCGGTCATATCGATCTGCGTCAGGCGACCATTCCCCGCGGGGAAGAGGCGGTGCTCGACGTCTTCGCGATGATGGGCGGCTGTGAAATTGCCGTCCCCGAGTCGTGGACGATCGCCACGCCGATCGTGTCGGTGATGGGCGGCGTCGAGGACAAGCGCCTGCCGCCATTGCCTACGGCGGACGGTGGCGGCGGCCTGGCTCCTCCGCGGCTGGTGCTGCGCGGCATGGTCCTGATGGGCGGCATCGTGATCAAGAGCTAGCGTCCCGCTGATGCATCCCATCCTCGCCCGGCTCGAGCGCCTCGCGGCGTATCTGGGACTCTGGTGCGTTATCGGGGTGCTGGTCGGAGCCGTGCTCACGCGGCAGGGCCTCACCTGGCCGGAAGCGCTGGTGCAGGTGCTCCCGCCGCTGCTGCTCTACTCGTTCATCTGCCTCTCGGCGTGGTACGTCTGCCGGGCGATGCCGCTCGCCACGAGCGGCCTGCCCGGTGTGCTCACTGCGTCCGTCGTCGCCGCGTCCGTGGCCGGCGGGCTGTGGCTGCTGCTGAACGAGTCGTGGCTCGCCACGCTGGAATCGATGGAGGCGCTCGGTCCGGTCACCGCCCGGTTCAGGGCCCAGACACCGCTGCTCCTCGCGATCAGCGTCATCCTCTTCCTGCTGGTCCTGTCGGTGCACTACGTGGCGCTGGCCGTCGAGGCGTTTCGCGACGCCGAACGGCAGCAGCTCGAGCTCAAGGTGCTCACGCGCGATGCCGAACTGCGGGCGCTGCGGGCGCAGATCGACCCCCACTTTCTCTACAACAGCCTCAACTCGATCAGCGCCCTCACCGGCACGGATCCACCCGCGGCCCGACAGATGTGCCTGCTGCTGGCGGAATTCCTGCGAACGACGCTGCGGGTGAGCACGCAGGAGAGCATCACCCTTGCCGACGAGCTGACGCTCGCCGATCGCTTCCTCAGCATCGAACAGGTCCGGTTCGGTCAGCGCCTGCAGGTCGAGCGCCGCATCGATGACGGCGTGGCCGAGTGCCGCGTGCCACCGCTCGTGCTGCAACCGTTGCTCGAGAACGCGGTCGCGCACGGCATCGCCGGCCTGATCGATGGCGGCACCATCCGCCTGGACATCACGCGCCGCGACGGCCGCGTCTCGATCTCGGTGGAGAATCCGCGTGATCCCGACGCGCTGCCGCGGCGAGGCGCGGGCGTGGGGCTCGACAACGTCCGCCGGCGCCTCGCCATCGTCTTCGGCGGCGCCGCCCGCCTCGACGCCATCCCCGGCCCCGAAGGGTTCCGGGTCGCGATCGACCTCCCTTGTGCCAGCGATGACTGATTCACCTGTGCCCGTCCGTGTCGCGATCGTGGACGACGAGCCTCTGGCTCGCGCCGTCCTGCGCGAGTTCCTTTCCAGCGAGCCCGGCGTGGAAGTGGTGGCCGAGTGTGCCAACGGGTTCGAGGCCGTGAAGGCGGTGTCGGAGCTCGCGCCCGACCTGCTGCTGCTGGACGTCCAGATGCCGAAGCTGGACGGCTTCGAGGTGCTGGACCTGGTGGGCCGCGAGGTGGCCGTGGTCTTCACGACCGCGTACGACCAGTACGCCCTGCGCGCGTTCGACGTACACGCGGTGGACTACCTGCTCAAACCGGTGAGCGCGGAGCGCCTGAGCGCAGCGCTGGCTCGCGTGCGCGAACGGCTGGGGCGCGGCGAGCGCTTCACTCCACCGGCGACGATGGCGGCAGCCCGTCCGGCGGAGGGGCGCGCGAACCGCGTGCTGGTGCGCGATGGCGCGCGCGTGCACGTGATCCCGGTGGACAAGATCGACTACGTCCAGGCGCAGGACGACTACGTCTGCTTCCGGTCCGAGGGCAAGGACTACCTGAAGGAGCAGACGCTCGCCGAGACCGAGGAGCAGCTCGATCCGGCCGCCTTCGTACGGATTCACCGCTCGTACCTGCTGAACCTGTCGCGCCTGGCGCGAGTCGATCAGGACGAGCGCGAGAACCGCGTCGCCGTGCTCACCGACGGCAGGCGCTTACCGGTGAGCCGGGCCGGCTACGCCCGGCTCAGCGAGCGGCTATAGGGCGCACCTCGGTCGCAGGGCGGCACGCTGACATACGTGGGGGCCGGCTTTAGCCGGCCCTCGAGGGCCGCCTGAAGGCGGCCCCTACGTCTCCGCCCTACGATTCAGCTGCGTCCTGTGCGCGCGCGCTGGCCGCCGCGCGCAGCGCGTTGCGCCGCCGCGTGAGGATGGCGTCGGCGTCCGGCGCACCCATGACGACCGCTTCGAGATGACGGCAGAAGTCGGCCTCCCCACTGACGGCGCGCATCTCGGCCAGGAACGGCTGCACCTTGCAGAACGTACCGAACACCTCGCCGTGCGCGGCACGAAACGCGTCGGCGTCGATGGCGCCCGCGGTGACGAGCGATGCCGCCATGTCCCAGTAACCGAGCACCATGCGGAAGGACGCGTTGCGATGGCCGGCGAGGACGGCTCCCAGGTCCGCCAGTGTCTCGGGATTGAACTCCAGCAGGAACCAGGCGCGCGCCTCGCGCAGCACCGGTTCGCGGCGGAGGTCGAAGAGCTGAAGGTTCAGCTGCGCGCTCTCGAACGGCGTGGGCAATGCGGCACCTGTTCTCGGCAGCGGCGGGGCTGAAGCCCCGCCCTACGCTCGGCTCGAGCCCCGCCCTACGTCGGCTCCGGGGCGAGCGCGGTCGATATCAGCGCGAGGCGGGGCGGGCCGGGGCCTTCACGGGCAGCGGCACGTCCGTCTTGCAGGGCGTGGGATTCCACTTCGAGCCGTCGGCTTCGCGGCGGAAGTTGGAGCTGGTGTAGAACGGCTGCGCCAGGTAGCGCGGATCCTCGACGACGGTCACGACGTTGAGCCAGTCGTCGCCGTTGGGATGCGTCGGCAGCCGGTGGACGTACTCGGTAATCGCGGCCTGCTCGCTGTAGGGCACGCCGTTCTTCCGCAGATATCCCTCACGGAAGTTCGTCGTCACCACCTTGAGCGAGCCGCCCCGCTGGAGCCCTTCGCGTCCGCGCGGCGGCGGACCGCCGCGTAGCCCCTGACCGCCACCGCCTGGAACCGGCGGGCCCGCGGGCCCGGCGCCAGGTCCGGGCGGCGCCTCGGGACCGCGCCCGATGCCTGGACCTTCCCACTCGGCCCGCGAGAACCCCTGCCATGTCTTCTCGGCCCCCGGCTGCGCGCTGCGGTCGAATGTCAGCAACCGCGTCTGCGTGCCGGCGTCGAACTCGAGTTTGAGCGTGGCCGGATCCTGCCACGAGATGCGGAGCCGCCCCGGCTGCCGCATGATGCCGCCGACGCCGAACGCCTTGCACTGGTTGCCGGCGGTGTTGTCGGCATCGAGACTCCAGGCCATCGCGGCCTTGCGGCCTTCGCCGTTCACCGGCACGCTCGCCACGTCGCCCTTGGGCGGCGTCGTCATACGCCAGCGCCAATCCTCGGTGACTACCGCTACCCAGGTGCCGGTGAGATCGATCGGCGCCGCCTGGCGCGCGGTCAGCGGCGGACCGGGCGGCGCGCCGCGCTGGGCCGACACACCGGTCCACGCGCCGGCCATGGCCACGGCCACCGACATCGCAGCAAACCCGGGGCTGTTGACCCGGGCCCACGGACTGAATCTGCCGCTCATCGTGCTCCCGCCGGCCGCGACAGATCCTTGTAGACCGCCTCGACGAACATCGCCGTCGTCCACGCGCCGGTCTCGGACCCGTAGCGCCCTTCGTAGTCGAGCGCCGGCCGCGCTGCCTTGACCTGGTCGAGGGTCATCTGGCGCGCCACCAGGTCCTTGACGCGGTCGCGGATGATCACGAGCATGTCGCGGTACCACACCACCTCGTGCTCGTCGCTGATGCGGCCGTGCCCGGGGATGACGTAGGTGCCCGCTTCCTGCAGCATCTTGCTCGGTACCGTCAGGTCGAGCAGCCGGTTGAGCGCGTCGATCGTGCCCTGGATGCTGCCGCCGGCGGCCACGTCGATCACCGGGAAGCTGTCGGTACGGAACACGTCGCCGGCCGCGATCACGTCCGAGCGCCGGAAGAACACCACCGTGTCGCCGTCGTTCACCGACGACTCGTTGTGATAGAGGATGACCGCCTCCCCGTTGTAGGGGAAGTCGCGCGAGGCCTCGAAGTAGGTGTTGTAGGGCCGCGCCGCGTCCGGCACTCCGCGCTCGATCATTCGCGCATTGGCGTTTTCGTGGGCCACGACGGCGGCCTGGTTGCCGTTGACGGTGCGCCCGGCCTTCGACACCTGCTCGTTGTTGCCGGTGTGATCCGCGGTGGGCGTGGTGTTGATGATCCAGCGGATCTCTTTACCGTTGGCGATCCCCTTGATCGCGGCGAGCACTTTGTCGCTCTGCCCCGCCGCTCCGGTGTCCACGACGAGCACGCCGTCATCGCCCACTTGCGCCGCGATGTTCGCTCCGGCGCCGACGATCATGTAGACGTTGCCCTGCACCTTCACCGCGCGCACCTCGCCCGCAGGTACCGGCTGCGGTAGCACTGCCGCCGGGAAGCCGCCGTTCTTCGCCGGGTTGGGGCGCGACGCCGCCGCGCCCGGCTTCCACTCGGGCAGCAGCGACTCGGCGCCGCCGCGCACGCCTTCGCGCGGCATGGCGTGGCGCCCCTCGAACTCGCCGGCCCACGGATTCTTGCCCGGCAGATAGTGCGGCACGAGGTTCTTGTCGCGCGGCACCTCCATGGCGTACTCGCAGTTGTAGAGCCAGTTGGTATTGCCGCGCTCCATCAGCACGAATTCCTGGCTGCGGATGTAGGGCTCGGTGAGGTACACCGGGTCGGTGGCAATCGTCACCTGCGACAGCAGGTTGCCGTGGCGCATCCAGTGCTCGACCACCGTCGTGCGGTCGCTGGCAGGCACGCCGCTGCGCCGGAAGTAGCCTTGCTTGATGTGCGTCGTGGTGATGGTCAGGATGTCGCCGTTCCACTCGCCGGTCGAGAAGCCCATGAACGTGTGCGGCGCGTAGTCCGGCGGGTGCGGACGCCCGTCCAGCCAGATCGTCCGACGCTGTTGGTAGGTGCCCAGGTGCATCTCGATGGCGACGAGTTCCTGCGTGTCGGGATGCACCTGCTGCCAGATGCGGAACTGGTTCGGCCCGAAGAACATGTAGGGCAACGTGTAGGGCGCGCACTGCTCCTCGAGCACCGAGTGCCGGCCCACGTCGTAGCTGTCGCCGAACATGCGCGCCGCGTCGTTGAGCGGGATGCCGCTGAAGTCGCCGGGCTCTTCACCGGGCACGCGGTCCGGCTGATCCTCGTGGTAGCGGCCGCTCCACTCGCCCGAAAAGTTCACTTGCGCGGTCGCGGGCACGGCCGCGATCAGCAGACACGCGCCGGCGAACGCGGCGCGAGCCGACGTCCGGAGCCTGTTCATGATCATTGGAAAACCTGCGTCTTCGACGTCGTGCTCTGCAGGTGCTGATTCAGATCGGGCAGACACGACACTTCCTGGATGTCCACATCGACGACCCGGTTGAACCGCTTGGTGCTCTTCCACTCGCCTTCCCAGTTGTCCGGGTCGGTCATCGTGAATTCGATCTCGAGCTGCGTTCCGTTGTTGACCATGCGGAAGCGCTCGACGATGTGCAGCTTCTCGCCGGCGGGAATGGCGGCGCCATCCTGATCCATCCAGTGGTGGTCGCCGCGGAAGCCGATGGTGTCCACCACCAGCTCGTTGCCCTGCCACTCGCCGATCGACTCGCCGTTGTAGGTGCGGACGACCACGTCGAGATCGGTGTGCTTGCGGCCGTCCAGATAGATGATGCGGACGCTGTTCATGAAGCCGCTGATCATGTAGATGGCGGTGGGTTTCTGGATCATCGCCATCGGCCAGTAGCGGGTCATGATGAGCGGCAGGCCGGCCGGCCAGCACTGGCCGATGTCGTCCTTATATACCTTCCCCTCGGCCTCGTACTTCTTGGACGCGTCGAACTCCTTCTGCGCCGCCGCGGTGAGCTTGGGATAGGGCGGGAGGAAGAAATGCCACGCCTTCGGGTCCTGGCTCACGTCGATGAACCAGTTGCTGGTGACGTCGAACGGCGCCTTTGGACGCACCTTGGCCAGGTTGGCGGGCGCCAGGGCGCTCAACGTCCCCGCCGCAATGGCGTCGGCTTCGGCTTGCGTAGACGCCGGAGATGCCGGCTGCGACGGCGCCGTCGAGCATCCGGCCGCACCAAGGCTCAGCGCGGCCGCCACCGCGGCCACGCGGAGTGTCATCGGAATCATCATCAGTGTGCTCCGGAGGGG
>DATMDI010000197.1:0-5063 GCA_035557875.1 Vicinamibacterales bacterium | reverse complement strand
ACGGCTTGTTGCCGCCGGACCTCGGGATGACGTTGATCACGGGGCCGCCCGATTCGGCTTCGCCGAGCGCACCCGAGGTGGTGACGGCAAGCTCCGAGGCGTTGCCCATGTCGGGCTGAAAGTAGCTGGTGCCGCCGCCGCCGGAGTTGGCCGTCGCCCCACCGGTAGGCCCGCCCACGCTCATGCCGTCGAGCTGCAAGCGGCCATCGTCGGCACGGCCGCCGTGGGCCGAGAAGGTGTTCACCTCGGCGCCGCCGCGCAGGCCGCCGACGTCGAGGGTGCCGCCGACGGCCATACCCGGAATGAGGATGGCGATGTTCTGGATGTTGCGCGCCGCGGGCAGCTCGGTGATCAGGCTCCCCTTCAGCACGTCCTGGCGCACCGTGCTCTGCACGTCGACGATGGGCGACTCGCCGGTGATGGTCACCGTCTCTTCGATGCCGCCAACCCGCATCTCGACGTTCACCGTGGCGGTGAAGGCCCCCGAGAGCGCAATCGCGTCGCGCACCACCGTGGCGAACCCGGGCAGGGTGAACGAGGCCTTGTAGGTGCCGGCTGGCAGATCGACGATGCGGTACTGGCCGCTGCCGTCGGTCACTGCCGACCGTGTCTTTTCAATCAACGCGTCGCTGCCGGCCTCGACGGTCACCCCAGGCAGAACCGCGCCAGAGCTGTCTCGCACCGTTCCTGTGAGCGACGCCTGGGCAAACGTGCTGGCCGGCACACTCAAGACCGCCAGCAACGTCAGCACACTACCCCACTGCATCCGCATGTCGTCGTCCTCCGTTTCGCACCCCCCCAAATTGAGGTAGGTCGGGCGCGCCGAGTCTAGACAGGCATCGAGCCCCGCACACTACACAAGTCGGGCTACGCCTGATGGGGTACGACGACACATCGTCCCGCGCATTAATGCCGCGCATTCAGCGCGGCTCCCCTTCGAACCGCCGAAGCCGCCCGAACCGACGAGCCGGGCGGCCGGTCTGGAGTCAATCGTCGCTGGATGATCTTGGCAACCAGTTTACAGACAACGACTTACAGTCACGATGTGAAACGGAACGACGAACGGCGGCCGCCGAGGCGAACCGCCGCTCAGAGCGGAATGTTGCCGTGTTTCTTGGGCGGGTTCTTGTCGCGCTTGGTGTCGAGCGCGGCGAGCGCGGTGATCAGCTTCCGGCGCGTGTCGCGCGGGGCGATCACTTCATCCACGAAACCGTGGCTGGCGGCAACGTACGGGTGGGCGAACTTCTCGCGGTACTCGGCCACCTTCTCGGCCCGGACCGCCGCCACGTCCACGGCGGCGTCGAGCTCGCGCTTGTAGAGCACGTTCACGGCGCCCTCGGCGCCCATCACCGCAATCTCGGCCGTGGGCCACGCGAAGTTGGCGTCGGTGCGCAGGTGTTTGCTCGACATCACGCAGTAGGCGCCGCCGTAGGCCTTGCGCGTGATCACGGTGAGCTTGGGGACCGTGGCCTCGGCAAATGCGAACAGCAGCTTGGCGCCGTGGCGGATGATCCCGCCGTACTCCTGCTGTGTGCCGGGGAGGAATCCCGGCACGTCCTCGAAGGTGACCAGCGGAATGTTGAAGGCGTCGCAGAAACGGACGAACCGCGCCCCCTTCACAGAGGCGTCGATGTCGAGCACGCCGGCGAGGTGCGCCGGCTGATTCGCGACCACCCCCACCGCGCGGCCGCCGAGGCGCGCGAAGCCGACGAGCAGGTTGCGGGCAAAGTGGCGGTGCACCTCGAGGAAATCGCCATCGTCCACCACCGCGTGGATCACGTCGAGCATGTCGTACGCCTGCGTTGGCTGCGCCGGCACCAGCGTGTCGAGCGCCAGCGCGGCTCGATCCGCCGGATCGGTGGCCGGCACCGCCGGCGGATCGTCGAGGTTGTTCGACGGCATGAACGCGAGCAGCTCGCGAATGAGCAGCAGGCACTCGCGGTCGTCGGCGACCGAGAAGTGGGCGACGCCGCTCTTCTCGTTGTGGGTCTGCGCGCCGCCGAGCTCGTCCTTGGTCACCTGCTCGTGCGTCACCGCCTTGATGACGTCGGGACCGGTGACGAACATGTAGCTCGTCTCCTTCACCATGATCGTGAAGTCGGTGATCGCCGGCGAATACACCGCCCCGCCGGCGCACGGCCCCATGATCGCGGAGATCTGCGGCACGACGCCCGACGCCAGCGTGTTGCGCAGGAAGATGTCGGCGTAGGCGCCGAGCGAGAGCACGCCTTCCTGGATGCGGGCGCCGCCCGAGTCGTTGAGCCCGACGACCGGCGCGCCAATCCGCATCGCCAGGTCCATGACTTTGGCGATCTTGGCGCCGTTGGTTTCCGAGAGCGAGCCGCCGAACACGGTGAAGTCCTGCGCGAAGGCGCACACCGGGCGCCGGTTGACGCGGCCGTGCCCGGCCACGACGCCGTCGCCGGGAACGATCTGCTCCGCCATCCCGAAATCGCGGCAGCGGTGGGTGACGAACTTGTCGATCTCTTCGAAGCTGCCGGGGTCGAACAGCGCGTCGATGCGCTCGCGGGCCGTGAGGCGGCCGCCGTCGCGCTGGCGCTGAAGACGTGCCTCGCCGCCGGCCTGCTCGGCGCGGCGGTGCAGATCGTCGAGGCGCGACATCAGGCCTTGGCCGCTGCCGCTTGTGCCTTCTCCCAGTCCTGGAGGAACTTCGCGAGGCCGATATCGGTGAGCGGGTGCTTGAACGACTGCTCGATGACCGCCGAGGGCACCGTGACCACGTCGGCGCCCATGCGCGCCGCCTCGACGATGTGAATCGGGTTCCGCACGCTGGCGACGAGCACCTCGGTCGAGTACTCGAAGTTGTCGAAGATGTCGACGATCTCGCGGACGAGATTCATGCCGGTCGTGCCCACGTCGTCGAGCCGGCCGACGAAGGGGCTCACGTAGGCGGCGCCCACCTTGGCCGCGAGCCAGGCCTGCGTGGCCGAGAAAATCAGCGTGACGTTGACGCGCAGGCCTTCCGACGCCAGCGTCTTGCAGGCCTTCACGCCGTCCTTGGTGAACGGCACCTTGACGACGATGTGCTCGTCGATGGCCGCGAGGTCGCGCCCCTCGCGAATCATGCCGGCGGCGTCGGTGGCCACCACCTCGGCGCTGACCGGGCCCTTCACGAGGGCGCAGATCTGCTTGAGGATCTGCCGCGGATCCCCGCTCTCCTTGGCCATGAGCGACGGATTGGTGGTGACGCCGTCGAGGATGCCGAGGCTGGCGAGCGCCTCGAGCTCCTTGAGGTTGCCGGTATCCGCAAACAGTTTCATCGCTGTACTCCCTGTTGCGCCGCATCGCGGCGCGCCATTCTCCGGGCGCCGCTAACGCGCAGTTTCCTCGATGCGGGCCGACTCCACGCTCTCGTTGGGCACCGGCAGCCGCGAATCGACCGCCACGACCGCGTACACGTACTGGGTGCCGGGCGCCACCGTCATGTCCGTGAACTGCGTTTCGATCACGGGTGCGGCGTTGAGCGGCAGCAGTGTGGCATCGGCGCTGGTCCCGCGCAAGACCACGTAGCCCCACACGTCGGCATCCGGGCTCGACTCCCAGATCAGGCTGATGGCGCCCTCGCTCACCACCGCCGAAAGCCCGGTCGGCGGCTCTGGCGCGAAGACGTCCATCGGCGTCACGCAGCGCCGGGCGGTCGGCGCGCTTTCCACCGCGCCGGGACCCGTGCCGCGCACGGCGCGAATCACATAGCACCGTTCGCGATCGAACTCGACCGTATCGGCGAATGTCAGCTCGTCGATCGGCTGGGGCGTCACGGGCTGGGGCACGACGACTGTGCCAACGGGTACGAGCGGCGTGGAAGACGGCAGCGCCAGCGGGTCCGGCGCCAGGTCACGGTAGACGTGGTAGCGCGTCGGCCCCGGCGGCAGCGCCGCAGCGGCCGAGGGCGCTTCGCCGCCCTCGTAGAGCGTCTCGAGCGGCAGCGCGTTCTCGAGCAGGAAGCCGAGCAGCCCGCCGGCCGGTTCCCACGACACCGTCACCAGGTCGGGCGTATACGCGATCTCGACGCCTTCCGGCGCGCCGGGTACTGCAGTGAGTGGCAGTTCCACCTGCGTGCTCTGCGGGCCTGGGCGGCCGCGATCGCTGAAGGCCACCGCGATGTAGAACCGGCGCAGCGCGCCGGGTGTCACCGGCCGCGCCGGCAATGTCGCCCGCGGCGGGTTGCGGGGGGGCGGCGGTGCCGGCAACGCCCGGGGCACGAAGGCGTCGGGGCCGAGCACCTCGCGCACCGTGATGATGGCGCCGGGAGCGGCGGCGTCCTTCTCGACCGCACCCTGCCGCCGCTGTCCCGCCAGCGCGCCTTCGGCCGGGGCCGGGGCGACCGGCACCGTCGCAACCAGCGTCGCCAGCTCCAGCGCCCGCGCCCGCGTCGGTGGGATGGTGGCGGTGAACCCGTACACCTCGACGCGGCGCACATCGGCCGGCTTCGAGGCGTCCACGTTCTGGGCGGGAAGGACGAGCGTGATGTAGACGTCGTCGCCGGCGCGCTTGGCCTCCACCCGAGCCGGTGCCGCCGGTATTCGCACGAACGGGGAGAGCGGCGGCCCCTTCTTGCCGCACCCCACGCTCGCCGCAATCGCGACCACGGCGCATCCTGCCGCGGCCCATCGCCGCGTACGCGTCACGGCTGCAATGTTACCGGACGAAATCCCCTGCGGCCTCGGCCGACGCGTCGCCGGCGGCCCGCCGCCCGACTTCGGACGACTTGAAACGCCGCACGTCGATGCCGTAGCCCTGCACCTTGTAGTTCAGGATCCGCTCGGTGGTGTCGAGCAGGCGCGCGGCCTTGGCGCGATTGCCGCGGGTGGTCTTGAGCGCGTCCGAGATCAGGTCCTTTTCGTACGCGGCCACCGCATCCCGCAGGGACACGCGCGTGATGGTGCCTGACGCTTCCGCGGTCTGCAGCGTCGGCGGCAGATGGTGCGCGTGAATGACGTGGCCGTCGCAGACGAGGATGGCCCGTTCGAGCGTGTTCTCGAGCTCGCGGACGTTGCCGGGCCAGTGATAGCTCATCAGCATGTCGATCGCGGGCGTCGAGA
>DATMDI010000196.1:0-2709 GCA_035557875.1 Vicinamibacterales bacterium | reverse complement strand
ATTCGGTGCCGTTCACGGTGTTCGTGACCACCGGACTCGTCGACACGCCCGGGGCGATGCTGTGGACCGAGCGCGCGAAGAGATCCTTGTTCTTCCACCCGGAACGTTCCGTCTCGCTCGAGCTCGACGGCGCCACGAGGATTCTTGATTTGTCGTCGGCCGCCGCACGTGCCGACGCCTCGAAGGCGGTGCTGCAGCGTCTGAAACGCATGCAACCGGCCGCGCGCAACCAGGCGCTCGACGATCTCGAACGAGTTTGCGGAGCGCGGCCGGTTCAGGAGCGCGAGCGCGAGCGGTACGAGTTCCTCACGTGGTCGCAGGTCCGGGAGCTGGCGTCAGCGGGCGTGGAGATCGGCTCGCACACGGTGAATCACCCCATCCTGACGACGCTCGACGCCGACGCGCTCCGGGACGAGCTGGTGGAGTCGAAGCGGCGCGTGGAGGCCGCGCTTGGCCGGGAGTGCCTGTCGTTCGCCTACCCCAACGGGTCTCCAACCGACTTCGGACCCCGGGAGAAGACGGCCCTCCGCGATTGCGGCTATCTCTGCGGACTCTCCTTGAACGGATCGCTGAACGACCGCCCCGACCTCTACGAGGTGGACCGGATCAACGTGGGCCGCCACCTCGATCCACCGGCGTTCCACGTGGCGATGACCGGGATTCTCGGCGCGGCCAGACGCACGCGCAACCGGATCCTGGGCTCCCGGCAAGCCGTCACGTCGACGCCCGCGGGAGAGGGATAGGAACGCGTGGCTGCCGCTCCTTCGGGCCGCGTTCTGGTACTGGGCGACGGCGACCTGGCAGCGCTGGCGATCGTGCGCTCGCTGGGCCGTCTCGGACTCGAAGTGCACCTGGCGTCGTTCGAGGGCAGTCCGGTCACGCGCCACTCCAGGTTCGTGGCGCGGCGACATGACCTGGGCCATCCACTCGCGGACGAGGCAGGCTTCGTGGACGCACTGCAGCAGCTGCTGGCTGCGACCGCGTTCGACCTCGTGGTGCCGACGTCGGACAAGTCGCTCGTCCCCTTGATGCCGCATCGGGACCAGATCGCGCGCCTGTCGCAGCTCGCCGCACCCACGGACGTCGGGTTCCGGGTCACCAACCGCAAGGACGAAACGATCGCACTCGCCGCGACCTGTGGACTTCAAGTGCCTCGGACGATTCGCGTGGGCAACGTCGCGGAGGCCGAAACGACGGTGCCTCCGTTTTCCTACCCGCTCGTGCTCAAGCCGATCGTCAGCCACATCCCCGGTCGCGCCGATCGACTTCGCGTTCGAACGGTCCACTCGCCGGACGAGTTGGCGCAGCGCCTGCCGGAGATGGCTGCGGCGAGTCCGGTGCTGGTGCAGGAGTTCTGCCCCGGAACCGGCCTCGGACTCAGCGTGCTGGCCCGTCGCGGCGAAGTCACCGCCGCCTTCCAGCACGAGCGGGTGCACGAGCCGCCCGAGGGCGGCGCTGGCTCCTACCGGCGCAGCGCACCCCTGTCGCGCGATCTGCTCGATTCCGTCCAGCGCTTCTGCCGTGAAGTGGAATGGGACGGGCCGGCGATGTTCGAGTTCAAGCAGCAGGGCAACGGCGCGCCGGTGCTGATGGAAGTCAATGGGCGGTTCTGGGGGTCGCTTGCGCTCGCCGTTCACGCCGGCGTGGACTTCCCGCGGCTGCTGTACGAGTCGATGGTCCTGGGACGCACGACGCGGGTGTTCGACTATCGGGTACCGCTCTACGTCAGGCACACGGTGCGCGACGTTTCGTGGCTCTATTCCAACGCGCGCGCGTCCCGCAGCCGGCGCGAACTGATTCGGGTGCCGCTGTCACAGCTGGCTCGAGAGGCGCTGAACCTGCCGCGCGGCCGGGAGCGATTCGATCTCGAGTCCGTCTCGGATCCCGTCCCGGCGATCATCGGATGGCTGGCCCTGGCCGGCGAGCTCTATAGCGGCGCGCGGCGGCGGCTACTCGATCGCGTGCGCCTCGTGGCGGCGCGTCGGCGAATGGAGCGGCGCCGCCGATCGCCGGCGCTGGTCGAGCAGATTCGTGCCGCGCGCGCCGTGCTGTTCGTCTGCCAGGGCAACATCAACCGGAGCGCCGTTGCCGAGCGCGTGCTGACACACCGCCTCGAGGCGTCTTCGAACGGCATCACGGTGGCGTCCGCGGGTTTCGATCCGCGTGCGGGCCGCCCCTCGACCTCGATATCACGCGGCGCCGCGAGCGATCTGCAGGTCGACTTGCAGGGCCACCTCTCGACGCCGTTGACCCGCGCGATGCTGGCGCGGTTCGATCTGATCGTCGTGATGGAGGTGCGGCAGGCCGTCGCCATAGACGAGCTCGACGCGAAGGCGGGCCGGAACTGCATCGTGCTCGCGCTGCTCGATCCGGAGGGCGGCCCACTCGACATCTCCGACCCCGACGGCAGGCCCCGCTCGACGTTCTCCGCCGTCTATGCCCGAATCGTCCGCTGCGTCGAGCAGTTGCACAGGGTGATGTCCAGCGAAGCCGCCTCTCTGACAGTCGCCGGCGCCGACAGCGTACGGCTCGCGAACCTGAACGCCGATGGACGCTAAATCAGCCCTGTTTCGAAGCGGATTCTATTCGCTGTTCCGGCGGGTCGCGCCCAGCCGGCAGCTGGGCATCCTGCGTTACCACGCCGTCTGTGCGCGAGACGCCGGCTATGCCGACCCGGGCATTTGCGTCACGCCCGCCGCCTTTGCCGAG
>DATMDI010000195.1:0-3476 GCA_035557875.1 Vicinamibacterales bacterium | reverse complement strand
TTCTACAAGGAGTCGTTCGTGATGAGCGGCGTCGCGCTCACGGCCGCCTCGGCCAGCCTGACGCCGACCGTCAACGCCAAGAATCCGCTCGGCGACTTCCTGCCGGGACCGCCGATCGCCGCGCGGGAATTCGCCGTCGGCGACACGCTGATGTTCTTCGCCGAGTTCTACGAGAACGGGGCGAACAACCCGCACACCGTCGATCTGAAGGCGGAGCTCCGCTCGGAGGGCGGGCGCGTCGTGCTCGAGGCCGCCGAAGAGCGCTCGTCCAGCGAGGTGCGTGGTGGCGGCGGCTACGGCTTCGCCGGCCGGCTGCCGCTCACCGACGTCGAGCCCGGCCTGTACGTGCTGCACATCGAGGGGCGCTCGCGCGCGGGGCGGGACGCCGCTGCCAGCCGGGACATCCAGGTTCGGATCAAGTGAGGCCTTCAGCCTCTGACCTTTAGCCCCTAGCCTTTGGCCTGAAGCCGCTCTCCTGAAGCCCGAAGCCAGAAGCCCGAGGCCTGCGTGTCTTTAGATCTCATTCAAACCGTCGCCTTCGCGGGGGTCGCACTCTTTCTCGGCTACTTCCTGAAGCGCCAGCTGCCAGTGCTGGCGCGCTACAACATTCCCGCGCCGGTCGTCGGCGGATTGCCGCTCGCCGCCCTCTTCGCGTTCGTCAATCGCGGAACGCCGCCGCTCATCGCCTTCGACACCGCGCTCCAGGTGCCGCTGCAGAACGCGTTCTTCGCCTCGGTCGGCTTCGGCGCCAGCTTTCGCGTGCTCGCGCGTGGCGGCCCGCTCGTCCTCGTCATGATGATCGTGGCCTCGATCGCCGCCGTGCTGCAGAACGTCGTCGGCGGCGGCGTGGCCTGGCTGCTCGGCGAGCATCCGCTGATGGGTGTGCTCGCCGGGTCCGTGACGCTCACCGGAGGACCGGCCACTGGGCTGGCGTTTGCTCCTTTGTTCGAAAGCGCGGGCGTGAACGGCGCCGCCACGCTTGCCGTGTCGGCGGCGATGGTGGGCATCGTGGCCGGCGGCCTGATGGGCGGGCCGATCGCCACGTACTTGCTGGGGCGTCACGCCGCGATCCTGCCCACGCGCGCGAGTGGGACGCTCGAGGCGCTGGTCGAGAGCCGGATGGACGAACCCGTGGCGGCGACGCCTGTCGGGGAGGACGTCGAAGCCTACAGCCTCTTGAAGCATCTCGTGGTGCTCCTGGTCGCGGTCGGCGCGGGCGGGTGGGTGAGTGCGGGCTTTGCCGCCATGGGGATGACGCTGCCCGCCTACATCGGTGCAATGACCGTGGCCGCCATCCTCCGCAACGTCGACGACGTCGCCGGCACGATCGGGATCTCGCA
This sequence comes from Vicinamibacterales bacterium, assembly GCA_035557875.1. Taxonomy (GTDB): domain Bacteria; phylum Acidobacteriota; class Vicinamibacteria; order Vicinamibacterales; family UBA2999; genus DASYRM01. The sequence continues at coordinate 2,136 of DATMDI010000195.1, read as the reverse complement.
GCGCACCATCGACGATCTCGGGAGCGTGGCGCTCTCGATCTTCCTGGTGATGGCGTTGATGACTCTGCGCCTGTGGGAACTGGCTGGCGCCGTGGTGCCGCTGCTCGTCATCCTCACCGCGCAGGTGGCGCTCGTGGCGCTGCTGTGTCTGTTCGTCGTCCCGCGGGTGATGGGGCGCGACTACGACGCCATCGTGATGTCCGGCGGCTTCTGCGGCTTCATGCTCGGCACGACGGCCAACGCCGTGGCCAACATGGGCGCGCTCGTCGAACGCTACGGTCCGGCGCCGAAGGCCTACATGGTCGTGCCGCTGGTCGGCGCGTTCGGCATCGACTTCGTCAACGCCTACATCATCACCGCCATCGTGAATTTCTGGACCGGTTAGGCCTGAAGTAGCGGCCCTGTCGTACACGAAAAGGGCCACCTGAAGGTGGCCCCCACGAATCGCCCCGATCGCCCCCGCGAAGCGGGGGCCAGCAGATACTGTCAGCGAGGCATAGCCGGAAGAGTGCGGCGGCGGCGCCTCGCCCTAGAGCTTCGGCAGCAGCTTGGTCTTGATCGTGCCGTTCGAGTGCTCGAACTTGTACTGGTTCCGATCCATCTTTGGATTGGTCGGGACCTTCAGCACCACATCGATCACTTCGCCTGGCATCAGCGCCTTCCGGTAGCGGAACGGCTGCGCTCCGGTGACCGGTTCGCCCGCCTTGTCGTACCAGAACTCGTCGACCTTGAGCCCGGCAATGGGGCCCGTGGCCAGATTCTTCACCTTGATCGTCGTGACGATCATGTTGCCTTCGCGCTTGGTGACCGGCTTGAGATAGCCCAGCTCGGCTTCGCCTCGAACGGGGGAGATGAGCTTGGCGGCCGGAGCCGGTGCCTGCGCGGAAGCCGCGCCGCCGCCGAGCAGCAGACCGCCGGTGAGCGCCAGCACGGTGCAGAGAGAACGAGTCATAGCCTGATCCTTTCCGTCGCGCGATCCTGGCATTGATGCCCGACCGCCGCCCGGCCGCGGGCGCACCCGCGCACCCGCCGCGACGAATTATAGGAGCTTACATCTCGCCGTTCCAGTCTTCCGGTTCCCCGTTCGCCGAGCGGAAGACTTCGAGGTGCCACTTGCCGCCGCCCCACGGTTCGATCACCTCGGTAGCGACCACATCCACCAGGATTTCCGCGAAGGAGCGCCCTTCCGGGTCCCCCTCGAGATGGTAGGCGGGCTCGTCCCAGCCGAAGTTGGGGTAGAGCACCATGGTGAGGAACAGGTCGTAGCCGTCGTCCACCACGATGATCTGGCCGGTCGGCCGCTTGATCGTGGAGTGGTACACCAGGTATTTCTCGGCGCTGTGCGCGCGGATGTAGCGCTTCAGCGCGAACTCGCGGGCGACGACCTCCTCGACCGCGATCTTCTTTTCCCAGCAGTCACGGCAGTATCGCTCTTCGCCGCGTGGCTCCGAGACGTCCTTGGCGCCGCACAGCGCGCACTTCGTCTTCTCGACGCTTGATTTCCGGCCCATCCCCCTGAGTATACCGGGGCCGCGCCCCGCGGACGGGGTGGCGTGGGCAGGGCGGGTTGGGGGAACGCCGGCGTAGCTGACGGCCCGCCCCGCAGATCCGCCCTACACCTTGCGAGGCTCGGTTACGGCCGGGACATAGACCTCGTGCACGTACTCCTTCACCATGCGCCGCGCGCTGAAGCGCGGCAGCACGGTGCGGATCGACTGCTTGACCGTCTGCAGCCACCGGTGCGGCACGCCCGAGCCGTCGCGGTCGTAGAAAGCGGGCACCAACTGCTGCTCGAGCAGCGTGTACAGCGCCTGCGCGTCTGCCCAGTCCTGCGCACCGTGATCGTCGGGATTGGCGGTGGCCTCGATGAGCCAGCCGTTCTCGCCGGTGAAGCCCTCGGCCCACCAGCCGTCGCCGATCGACAGGTGCGGCGTGCCGTTGATCGCCGCCTTCATGCCGCTGGTGCCGCTGGCCTCGAGCGGTTTCCGCGGATTGTTCAGCCACACGTCGCATCCCTGCGTCAGGAAGTGCGATACGTGCAGGTCGTAGTCCTCCACGAAGGCGACACGTCCCCCCAAGCGTGGATCGATGGCCCGTCTGTAGATGCGCTGCAGGTGCTGCTTGCCCACCTCGTCG
>DATMDI010000194.1:0-8854 GCA_035557875.1 Vicinamibacterales bacterium | reverse complement strand
GTCGAGGGCGTGGACATCTGGCTCCTGCCCTCGCCGCGCCGTTTTCAGGTGGCCGGTCGCGTCATCGATCATCGGGGCCGGCCACTCGAGAGCGTGTCGCTCGAGTTCGGCCCCCCGCGCGCCCGCGCGGACAGCGTGTGGACGGTCACGGATCCTGGCGGCCTGTTCGTGCTGAGCGGCGTGCCACCGGGCCCACTCGTATTGCGCGCGCGCGCCGACGGGCCGGCGGGACCGCTGATCGGCCTTACGTCCACTGAGCTCGCCGTCGAGTCGGTACAGGATCTGACCCTCGTGGTCCGTGAGGCGGTCAGGGTGCGCGGCCGTCTGCAACCGCCCGGGAACGCGCCCGTGCCCGCTGCTGCGCGCATCTCGCTCGTCCCGACTCTGCTGCGCCCGTCGGCGCTTTACCCGGCCGAGTCCATTGCGGCAGACGCGAACGGCGGGTTCGAACTGACGAGTGCTGCCGGCGAGCACGAGCTGCACGTGGAAGGGCTCCCGCCCGGATGGACCGTCCGACGTATTCGCCACGGCGCCTCGCCGGTCGAGCTCAAAGGACTCTGGCTGACGCCGGAGGCGGCCGTCGAGGATCTCCTGGTTGAAATCGGTCCGGATCCGGTTTCCACGGGCTCGACCCGATAGAGATCGGGATGGCCGGCCGAACTGGCTCTACAATGCGTCCGGAGGGTTCCGCGTGATTCGAAGCCGCTACTGCCTTGGGCTCTCTTCCCTGTTGGCACTCATGTGCGCCGCTCCCGTGGCCGCGCAGGACCGATGGGAGAAGGACATCGCCGCGTTCGAGGCGTCGGACCGCGTGTCGCCGCCACCACGTGGCGAGATCGTCTTCGTCGGCAGCTCCACCATCAAATACTGGGATCTCGCGGCCTCGTTCCCCGAGTTCAAGACGATCAACCGTGGCTTCGGCGGTTCCGAGATGGCCGATTCGACGCGCTTCGTCGAGCGCATCGTCGTGCCCTACAGCCCCCGCGTGGTCGTCGTCTACGCCGGCGACAACGACATGATGAACACGCCGTCGGAGGAGATCGCGATTCAGTTCGAGCGCTTCGTCCGCGCGGTACACGCCAAGCTTCCCGACACGCGGATTCTCTACATCGGCATCAAGCCGAGCCTGCTGCGGTGGGCGCAAGTGGATCGCATGCGGGCGGTCAACGACATGATCCGCCGCTTCTGCGAGCGTGACGACCGCGTCGGTTTCGTGGACGCCGACCAGGTGATGCTGGGTTGGGACGAGAAGCCGCGCAAAGAGCTCTACATTGCCGATGGCCTGCACCTTACGCCGCTCGGCTACCAGATCCTCACCGCGCTCGTCCGCCCGTACTTGGCAGCCGCCGCGGCAGCGCCGCCGCCGGTCGTCAGCTCGGCGTCGCGCTGACCACGTCGCGCTGAGCACGTGGGGGCCGCCTTTAGGCGGCCCGTCCAAAATCCGCCTGAAGGCGGACCCTATTTCTGCAGCTCGGCCACGAGCGCGTCTACCTGCGGGATGCGCGGCGCCCAACCGATGTCGTCGGTCTTGATCTGCATCAGCAGCTGATCCTTCGGCACGCCGGCGCGCACGAGCGCGGTCGCGCGATCGACGACGGTGCTGAACTTCGTCCGGAACCCCTGCACGTCGGCCTTCGAGAGCACCGGCCCGGCGCCGGGTATCGCGGCGTCGAAGTCGAGCCTCAGCATGGCGTCGAGCACCGGCGTCCACCCGACGGCGCTGCCCCCGCCGGCATAGTCCACCAGCGGTCCCGTCGGCCCGGTGGTCACCGCGTCGCTCGTGGCCACGACCTTCAGGTCCGGGAAGTACACGACGCTGTCGCCGCCGGTGTGCGCACGTCCGAGGTGCAGCACGCGCACCTCCACGCCGCCCAGCCTCACGACACGCTCGCCGTCGTAGGTGGCCGTGGGCTTGGCCGGCCGCGGGTCGAACTGGTAGGTGTCGAGATTCGACGCGAGCGCGGAGTGACCGATGACCTGAGCGCCGGCGGCGATGAAGCGATCGTTGTTGCCGGTGTGGTCCGCGTGATGGTGCGTCACGATCACGACCTTGACCGGTTGCGGCGTCACGGACCGGATCTGCGCCAGCAGCCCGTCGTAGTTCGCGGCGCCCGGCAGCTTGGTGTCCACGAGGATGACGCCCTCGGGCGTGACGCGGACGATCGAGTTGGATCCGCCGCCGGGCACGACGTAGAGCCCCGGCTTCACCATCTGAATCGGCTGCACCGGCTGTCCGCCGCCGCGCCCTGGTCCGGGTGCTGGCGCCTGAGCCAGCGATGCCGCTCCAGATGCCAGCACCGCCACCGCCACCCTAACGAGACTTCGCATTCTGTGGTCCTCCCAGGTCCCGGATCGGAGATTCGATTCGGGACGCTCGACGAGCCGAGACTATAGCGGCTTCGGCGCGGGCCCGGCTAGAGCAGCTTCCAGCGGGTGAGCAGCGAGGCCGCGGCCACCAGGGCGGCGGCGTCGGCGCGCAGGGTGAGCGTGCCCACGCCGAGCGGATGGGCGTGGTGCTCACACTGCTGTACTTCGGCTGCGGTCCACCCGCCTTCGGGTCCGACGATGAGCGTGGCGGCCGCCGGCGCGACGCCGCCGGTCGCTTCCACAGTGCCCGGGCGCGCCGCCGCCCCGGGTTCGACGAGGATGAACTGCGGCGACGGAAGGTGCGCGAGCGAGGCCGGGCCGTCGAACGCAACCGGCGGCGCGATGACCGGGACCACGGCGCGGCCGCACTGCTTGGCCGACGAGACGGCGACCCGGTGCCAGCGATCGACGCGTCCGCTGCGCGCGAGCGTCGCCAGCGTCACCTCGCATCGTGCGGTCACGATCGGCTGCACCGCGGCAACGCCCAGCATCACCGCGTCGCGGATGACGCCGTCCATCTTGTCGCCCTTGAGCACCGCCTGCGCCAGCGTAAGCGCGATCGGCAACTCGGCGAGCGCGGCTGCCCGCGATACGAGACGCACCGTGACGCGCGCCTTGCCGACCGTGGTGACGACCGCCGCGAACTCGTCGCCCTTGCCGTTGAACACGGCCAGGGAATCCCCGGCCTTCAGCCGCAGCACGCGGCTGAGATGCTGCGCCTCCTCTTGCGGAAGCGCGACCTCGGTGTTCAGGTCGCGGGCGTCGGGCGCATGGAACCGTGCATTCACGATTGCTGATTATGCGCCTCCGGCCGGATCTGAACACCTGTCCCCACGTAACCCGTCTTTCCCACCCACTTGCCCACCTGCCCACCAGCCGACCTGCCTGATCGGCGCGCTATACTCGCGCGCACGTGTTCTTCCGCGGGCAGACCATCGGCAAATACCGCATCGTTTCTGCCCTCGGCAGCGGCGGCTTCGGCAGCGTGTACTTGGCCGAGGACACCTGGATCGACAAGAAAGTCGCGCTCAAGGTTCCCCACAAGCAGGGCCTGGATTTCTCCGAGCTCCTGAAGGAACCGCGGCTGCTCGCGTCGATGAGCCATCCCAATATCGTCACCGTGCTGACGGCGGAGAAGACCGACGACATCTTCTTCATCGTGATGGAGTACGTCCAGGGCGAGACGCTCGAGGAAAAGATCCTTCGCGACGGTGCCCTCGACGTGGCGCTCGCCCTGGATCTGAGCTGCCAGATCTGCAACGCGGTGGATCACGCGCACCGCGCCGGGATCCTGCACCGCGATCTCCGGCCGGGCAACATGCTCGTGTCCGAGACCGGGCTCCTCAAGGTGACCGACTTCGGCACCTCGCGGTTCCTCGAAATCGCGGTCCACGGAACGACCATCATCGGCAGCCCGCCCTACATGGCGCCCGAACAGTTCCACGGCAAGGCCGTCTTCGCCAGCGACGTCTATTCGATCGGCGTGACGATGTATCAGATGCTCACCGGCACGCTCCCCTATGCGACGCCGTCGCCGGCCGATCTCGATCGGCTGATGAAGGGCGAGCTCGTGTCGTCGCCGCGGCTGCGCAACCCGAAGATTCCCAAGAGCATCGCCGACATCGTGATGCGCGCGTTGGCACCGGAGGTGACGGCGCGGTACAGCCGCCCCTCGGAGGTGCTCGATGACGTGCTGTCCGCCCGCGAGACCGTCCGTCGCCCGGGCCGCGTCGAAAGCGGGCGCGACGACAACGTGGCCGACATCCACTCGCGCCTGCGCGCCCGCGACACCCCTCAACCCAGCTTCTGCTGGCACTGCCGGAAGCCGCTGCAGGCCAGGACGGCGAAGTGCCCTTTTTGCGGGGAAACGCAGTAGCGGGCTGTGTTCAATTGGCCCGCGCTTCGCGCGGGCGGCTCGCGCGGGGACTGGCGTGGGGCACTTCGTCCGAGAAATACACTAGGATCTTAGAAAGGAGCTGATCCAATGGCGTTTCCCGGCACCGGCAGTATTTGGATGAACGGCAAGTTGGTGGACTGGTCCGACGCGAAGGTCCACATCGCCTCCCACGTCATCCACTATGGCAGCGGCGTCTTCGAAGGCGCCCGGTGCTACGAAACCCGGACCGGGCCGGCCTGCTTCCGCCTCGACGCGCACGTTCGCCGGCTGCTCGACTCCGCGAAGATCTACCGGATGGAGTCGCCGTTCGACCAGCAGCAGATCTCCGACGCCGTCGTCGAACTGATCAAGCACAACGGCTTCAAGGCCTGCTACATCCGGCCACTCATCTACCGCGGCTACGACTCGCTTGGCGTCAACCCGTTCCCCTGCCCCGTGGACGTGGCGATCATGCTCTGGGAATGGGGCGCCTACTTCACCAAGGACGCCATCGAAGAAGGGCTCGACGTCAAGATCTCCACCTGGGCCCGCAGCGCCCCGAACACCATGCCATCGATGGCCAAGAGCGTGGCGAACTACGCCAACTCGCAGCTGATCAAGATGGAAGCGATTCTCGAGGGCTACGCCGAGGGCATCGCTCTCGACACCGATGGCAACCTCAGCGAGGGCAGCGGCCAGAACATCTTCATCGTCCGCGACGGGGTCATCCATACGCCGCCGGTCGGCTCGTCGATCCTCTCGGGCATCACGCGCGATTCGGTCGTGACCATCGCCCGTGACATGGGCTTCGAGGTGCGGGAGCAGGTACTGCCGCGTGAAATGCTCTACATCGCCGACGAGGTGTTCTTCGTGGGCACGGCCGTCGAGGTGACGCCCATCAAGTCGGTGGACAAGATCGTCGTCGGCCGCGGCCGCCGCGGCCCGATCACCGAGGCGCTCCAGCAGCGGTTCTTCGACATCGTCCGCGGCGACGCTCCCGATACGCACGGCTGGCTGCAATACCTGGAAACGCCCCAGGCTGCTGCATCCGGCCGTTCGACCCGCCGATAAGGACTCCGGGACTGCCGGGTCAGCGGACCCCGACCCGCCGCCGGAGCGGCGGGTGCGGGGCTGTGCCAGGGCGCGCGACGGCGTGCGCGTGGCCCCGGGACACCGGACATGCACGTCAACGATCTGCTCAAAATCGCCGTCGACAGCGGCGCCTCTGATCTCCACCTGAAGGTCGGCACGTTCCCCATGATGCGGGTCCGTGGCAGCCTCCTGCCGGCCATGGAAGACAAGCGGCTCGAGCACGAGGAGATGGTGTCGATGGCGGCCGCCGTGCTGCCGGTCGGCTACCGCGACAGGTTCAAGGAATTCCACGAGGTCGACCTCGCGTACAGCGTGGCCGGCCTGGGTCGTTTCCGCTGCAACGCGTTCCAGCAGCGCGGCACCATCGGCATGGTGTTTCGTGTCATTCCGCGCCTCATCACCTCGATCGAGGAGCTCGCACTGCCGCCGGTGCTCAAGAAAATCTCCACCGAAGAGCGCGGTCTCGTCCTCGTGACCGGCGCCACGGGCAGCGGCAAGACCACGACGCTGGCGGCGATGATCGACGAGATCAACGCCACCCGCACCGCCCACATCATGACCATCGAGGACCCGATCGAGTATCTGCACCGGGACAAGCGGTCGGTGATCAACCAGCGCGAGATTGGCGTCGACACGACCTCGTTCTCGATGGCGCTGCGCAGCGCGCTGCGCCAGGATCCCGACGTCATCCTGGTCGGCGAGATGCGCGACTTCGAGACCATCCAGACCGCGCTCGTCGCCGCCGAGACCGGCCACCTGGTCTTCTCCACCCTCCACACGCTCGACGCGACCGAGACCATCAACCGCATCATCTCGGTGTTCCCGCCGCACCAGCAGAAGCAGATCCGGCTGCAGCTGGCCAGCGTGCTGCGGGCCGTGGTGTCGCAGCGCCTCATGCCGAAGCCGCGTGGCGAAGGCCGGGTGCCCGCGGTCGAGGTCTTGACCTCCACCGCCTTCATCCGCGACTGTATAGCCGACCGCGAGAAGACGAACCTGATTCACGGCGCCATCGCCCAGGGTACGTCGCAGTACGGGATGCAGACGTTCGACCAGTCGATCTTCCGCCTCTACGAGCAGGGTCTGGTCGAGCTCGAAGAAGCGCTGCGCTGGGCCTCGAACGTGGACGACTTCAAGCTGAAGGTCCAGGGCATCTCCAACACCGGAGAAATCGCCCGCGACCAGATGGCGGCGGCGGCAACTGGACGGCCCGAGATTACGAGGTTTGGCTGACAACGCCTATCTGAACGCCCTTCAGCAGCTCGCGCGCCGCGAGCTGTCCGAATCCCAGCTCCGGCAGCGCCTGTCACGCCGCGGCTACCCCGGCGACGAAATCGACACCACCGTGGCCCGGCTGCGGCAGGACGGCAGCCTCGACGATGCCCGCGTCGCCGGCGCCATCGCCCGCACGCAGCTCGCGCTCAAGAAGCGCGGCCATCGCCGCGTCCGCCGTGAGATCGAGGCCGCCGGCATCGCCCCGGCGCTCGCCGAGCGCGCGGTGGCGGAGGCCTATGCCGACGTGGACGCCGATGCGCTGCTCGCGGCGGCCATCGACCGGCGGCTCGGATCGCGCGGGCTCGAGGAGGACCGCGACGTCGCGCGCCTCTATCGCTACCTGATCGGCCAGGGCTTCGACGGCGACCGCGCGATGGCCGCCCTGAAGGCCCGCCGATCACGACGGGCCTGAGAAGGCTCCCGGAGACGGGGACAAGCGTACTCGCCGGGCGTCAGGAGCCGTCCACGCCCAGAGCCGTGAGCCGTGACCCGACAAGTACAATGCCTGGATGACGTCCGCCGAGATCCGCCAGTCGTTCCTCGATTACTTCGCGAAGCACGGCCACCGCGTCGTGCCCAGCTCGCCGCTCGTGCCGCACGAGGACCCGACGCTGCTCTTCACCAACGCCGGGATGAACCAGTTCAAGGACGTCTTCCTCGGCCGCGAGAAGCGCGACTACACGCGCGCCGCCACGTCGCAGAAGATCATGCGGGTCAGCGGCAAACACAACGACCTCGACAACGTCGGGCCGTCGCATCGTCATCACACGTTCTTCGAAATGCTGGGGAATTTCTCCTTCGGCGACTACTTCAAGGCGGAAGCGCTGCCCTTTGCGTGGGAGCTGCTCACCAGGGTCTGGAAGCTGGACCCGAACCGGATGGTCGTCTCTATCTTCAAGGGTGAGAACGGCATCCCACGCGACGCCGAGGCGTACGACATCTGGCGGACGCTCGGCGTCCCGGCCGACCGCATCCTCGAGCTCGGCGAGGACGACAACTTCTGGTCGATGGGCGAGACGGGGCCGTGCGGCCGGTGCTCGGAGGTCTACTACGTCCGCGGCGGCAGCGGCCACGACCCGGAGATCGAAGTCTGGAACAACGTCTTCATGGAGTTCGAGCGCAGCGCGGACGGTACGCTCACCCCGCTGCCAGCGCCGTGCATCGACACCGGCATGGGTCTCGAGCGCGTGACGGCCGTCCTGCAGGGCAAGCAGTCGAACTACGACACCGATCTGTTCACCCCGCTGCTCGCCCGCATCGGCGCGATGCGCGGTCTGACGTATGGAGACGACGAGACACGTGACATCTCCATGCGCGTCGTCGCGGACCACACCCGCGCGATGACCTTCCTCATCGGCGACGGCGTCGTGCCGTCGAACGAGTGGCGCGGCTACGTGCTGCGCAAGATCATGCGGCGTGCGATGCGGCACGGCAAGCACCTCGGCATCTCGGAGCCTTTCCTTTACTCGCTCGTGGACACGATGGTGGCCGAGTTCGGCGGCGCCTACCCCGAGCTCGCGGCCAACCGCGAGTCGATTGCCCGCGTCATCCGCAGCGAGGAAGAGCGCTTCGACACCGTCCTCACTGAGGGGCTGCCGAAGCTCGAAGACGTGCTCGACCAGGCGGCCGCGGCGGGCAGCGTCGTGCCGGGCGAGGCGGCGTTCCGGCTCTACGACACCTTCGGCATTCCGCGCGACTTCATCGAGGACATGATCGAAACGCGCAAGCTGACGCTGGACGTCGAAGGCTTCGAGGCGGCCATGGCGTCGCAGCGCTCGAAGGCGCGGGCCCAGAGCGCGTTCAAGGGCGCGGCGAAAGACGCGGCGTGGGCGGCCAGTGACGCCACGCGCGCCGCGCTCGAGGCGGTCGGCGAGGCGGTCTTCCGCGGCTACGACCGCACCGCGGTGAACACCCAGATCCTGGCAGTCTTCGACGACTCGCGCGCCGAGGTGCCCTCGCTCGCCGCGGGACAGACCGGCTTCGTCGCCCTGCGCGAGACGCCGTTCTATCTCGAGGCCGGTGGCCAGGTGTCCGACGTCGGCACGATCACGGCTCCCGGCGGAACGGCGCGTGTGACCGGCGTCGTGCGCGCAGGACAGTGGCCGCGGGCGCACGCGGTGGCGGTGACGACGGGGACGCTCGCGGCGCGCGATCTGGTCGCCGCCGAGGTCAGCGTCGAGACCCGCGACGCGACCCGCCGCAACCACACGGCCACTCACCTGCTCCATGCCGCCCTGCGCCAGGTGC
>DATMDI010000193.1:0-4173 GCA_035557875.1 Vicinamibacterales bacterium | reverse complement strand
CCGGTGCGCGCGTCCAACGCCATCAGCACCGCGTCGCTCGCGGCCAGGAACACCTTGTCGCCGAGAAGGGCGACGCCGCGAGTGGTCGGATGCCGGTTGATCACCGAGGGCGCGAGTGGGCGCCGATACCGCCAGAGGAGCGTGCCCGTCTTCGCCTCGATGGCAATGACCTGGCTGCCCGGCGTCGCCACGAACATGACGCCGTCGTGAACCGTCGGCGCGGCTTCGTGCCCGTTGATCACGCCGGTCGAGAGCGACCACACCGGCCTCAGCCTGGCGACGTTGGCCGTCGTGATCTCGGCGAGGGGGCTGTAGCCCCACCCGTCGTAGGTACGGCGATTCATCATCCAGTCGCCGTCCTGCGGGCTGCGCAGCCTCGCCTCGGTGACCGGGGTGTAGTTGCGGAGCACGGCCGGAATGGGCGTCGGTCCGGACGGAGCCTGCGGCGGCGTGAATCCCGGCGGCGACTCCTGAGCTACGAGCGCGACAGCGACGGCGGCGAGCACGAGCAGCACGGGAGCGAGGGCGCGAGCTCGAAGCATGAGCCTCCTCACGAGGGACGTGTCAACCCCGGAGCGGCCGGATGGTATCACCGGCCGGCCCCCCCTTTGCGGTAGAATCCGGCACGAAACGGGGCGCCCGTCGCGAGTGGACGCCGGGGAGGGCTTATGCGGTGTGCTTCATCGCCCGCCGATCGACGCCGGTTCCTGAACGCGCTGTCGATCGCGAGTCTGGCCGCCTTCGCGCCGCGGGGCGCCTTCGCACAGCAGTTGATGGAGACGGCCGAGACTACCGAAGGCCCCTTCTATCCTGACAAGCTCCCGCTGGACACCGACAACGATCTGTTGATTCTCAACGATGGCATCACGCCGGCCGTCGGCGAGATCACGCATCTCACAGGGCGCGTGTTCACGTCGTCGGGTCTACCGGTCCGCAACGCGTTCATCGAGATCTGGCAGACCGACGTGGACGGTTCATACGTCCACACCGGAGGCCGCCAGGAGAAGAAGCCGTACGACGCGAATTTTCAGGGCTACGGGCGCTTCCTCAGCGATGCGAAGGGTCAGTACTACTTCCGCACCATCAAGCCGGTGGAGTACACGCTGCGCGGCGCGCACCGGTGCCCGCATATCCACGTGGCGGTCAGCCAAAGCGGCCGGCGCATCTTCACGTCACAGTTCCTGATCAAGGGTCATCCCGCGAACGCGGGTGATGGGCTGGTGAGGAGGCTCGACCCGAAGGCGCTGCAGACGATCCTCGTGGACTTCAAGCCGCTGCCGGGATCGAAGCTCGGCGAGCTGGCCGCGAACGTCGACGTCGTGCTCGGTAAGACGTACAACGAACTGCAGCCGGCGTCGAAGGACTCGCTGAAAGGCACCGCGAAGTCCACCTCCCAGCCCAGGCGCCCCGGCTAACGGCGCCCTAAGGCGCCCGGTTCGCTTCCGTCGCGTCCGGCGGCTTCTGGTAGCCGTTGGCTTCGATCCGCAGCTCGGGGCGCACCGCACAGGGTACGCACGGTCCCTGAAAGAGCTCGGGCACGCGGCCGCTCACCGGATTGGTGTACTGGAACCACATCGGCAGGATGCTTGGCCAGTCCTTGGTTTCGCCCGTGCCGCCGCGGAAGTGTTCCTCGCGCTTGCCGAGCGCGGTCAGCGGAATGTCGGGCGGAAAATTTCCGCCGCTGAACGCTCGCGCGGGGCGGGGCAGCGGGTCCTTCGATTTCGCCCAGACGCCGTCCTTCCAAGCCACCGGATTGATATAGGGCTCGTCGAGCGTGAGTTCCCAGATGCGCCAGATGCCGTCCTCGAGCACGTATTGGTCGTGATACATGCCGCCCCAGAACGAGGCGCCGAAGAAGTCACCTGCCTTGCCCACCGTCTTGCCGGTGCGTGGCTGAAACAGGCGGAAGCGGCCCACCGCGGAGCGGCCGTCATCCGAGATGAGGATCACCGGCTGGACCAGCCAGTGATAGGAAATGCCAGGCCTGGTTGCCGGTGGCGTGCCGCTGACGCGCGCACTGAGGACGCGATCCCGGCCGACGTAGTAGCCGGAGAATGGCGTCATCTTGAAGCCCTTCGCCGCCATGATGCCGCCGAAGCCAGCCGGCATGGAGTCGTCGAGATAGTAGCCATAGGCAGCCGAGACGTTCTGGATGCCGTCGAAAGCAGCCGAACGGGCGAGGCGGCGCCTGGCTTCCTCGAGCGTAATCGTCCCCGGCTTGCCCGGCGCAATCGCGGCGGTGAGCGGGCTTGCCGCGACCACTTTGGCGCTGCCTGCAGGCTGGACCTGTTTTCCCGTCACGGGATGCGTGCCGAGGAACGCGGGCATGTCCACACTGGCGATGATCCGGCTCTTGCCCCAGCCCTGGAAGATGTCGGTCTTCATCAGCGGGAAGCGCCGCATCTCACGGATCTTCCACACGCCGCCGTCGTTGACGAAGCGATTGCGGAATACCGCAACCTCCCACCAGCCTTTTTCCTGGTCCGCTTCGCCGAGCATGCCGAGCTCGATGCCGCGCGCCCAGGCTTCCTTGCCGCCGTCAGCGATGGCGACGGTGACGTCCATCTGGACCCGGTCGTTGAGCTGACCGTGCGTGAGCCCGGCCGGGCCCATGCTCTCGAGCCAGCGGCGCACGCCGGCGGGACCGCGCCACACGTCCTGGCCGCCGATCTCGACGATGCCGTCCGGCGCGAACAGGTCGACGATGTCGTCCCACATCTTGCGGTCTTCGTAGAAACCGTAGGCCGCCTGGAGACTGCGGACGCGATCCTCGTCGTTGAGTTTGTCGACGCGCGTCTGGAGCTCGGCGAGCGTGAGCTTCGTTGGCAGAGCGGCGCCGGCGGCGGGTGGAATCGGGATGCCGGACGTGTCGACGGTGAAGTGATGGGGAACGATCGGCAGGTCGCCGCCCCCCCAGTTCACCCATCCCTCTTCATAGGGCCCGTCGAACTGCGGGAAGTAGCGGCCAGCGGCGATCTTCCAGACGCCGCCCTCGAGCGCGTAGTCGTTCTCGATGATGCCGCCTTCGATGCGCGCCTTGCCGTCGTGGCCGTGGAAGATGAGCGCGTTCCACCGCGCCTTGGCGCTGGTGCCGTCGGCGGACAGGTTCACCAGCGGGTTCTCGATGAACATGCTCGAGAGGCCGTTCGCGCTGAGCCCGTCCTTGCCGCCGCCGTAGCGGGCGCGGAGGAACCCGGCGATTGCCGCGGGTCCCGTCGCGGTCTGCGCCGGCATGACCAGCCCGTCGAAGGTGAACGTGGCTTGCGGCGCGAACAGCGCGCCGACCTCGTTCCACAAGCCGTATTGCGCGTATTGGGCGTAGGTGCGCTGCAGGTTCAAGACCGCGCGCACGCCTTCCGCGCGGGCCACGTCGCGAGCGAAGGTGTCGAGCCCCTGGTCGGCATGTGCCGGCACGGCAAGGAACAGGGCGAGCACGGCGCAGCTGGTTCGCAGGCTAGTCATGACGTCGGAAGGCTAGCGATGACGTCGCGAGGCGTCAATAACTCTGAGGAATGAGACTCGGCGCCGCGCCCGCGTGGCGCCGGCCCCGACAGAAGCGTCCTGAAGGCGCATGCGGGACAGAATGCCGATCACCGGGTCAGCCGTTCTGACCTGCGGCGCGATTGCGCTGCGCATGGCGTCACGAAAAGATCGCTCGACGCTCTTTTCTCTTGACACGTTTTCGGACCCGGGCCCACGGCTCTTCGAGACGCTCGCCAGGCAGGGCTGTACGCGCGCTTACATCCTGTGAGCGGCGCGATCGTCGATAAGGACTTCATCGGAACCGTTGCGCGCCGCGATCGCCTCACAGTAAGCGACGGGCCGCGTCCAAGATCACCGGGGTTAGCATCCCCCATGACCCCACCGCTCGCCTCCAATCCCTTCACGGATCCAGACTGTGGGCAACTCTCTGGAGTGATTCAGCCGGGGCCAATCGAGGAGCTTGGCGAAGCCATTGCCGCGCTCGCCGCCCGCCTGCACGCCGCCACCTACGAATTGCTCGTCCGGCTCCGCGAGTTCGACGAGCGCGCAGGCTGGAACAATGGGTTCCTGTCGTGCGCGCACTGGCTCCAGTGGAGGACCGGCATCGATCTCGGCGCCGCGCGAGAAAAGGTGCGCGTCGCCAGGGCGCTGGCCAGGCTGCAGCGCCTAAGCGATGCCATGCAGCGCGGA
>DATMDI010000192.1:0-9988 GCA_035557875.1 Vicinamibacterales bacterium | reverse complement strand
CGCACCCCTGTGACAGACATCTCCGGCCTGGCCATCGCCGCAGCCTCTCGTCAGCCCAGAATCGCCGCGATTACGCGCGCCATGATCGACGACCCGCCGGCGCCCGTGGCCGGAGCGCCAGCGCGCCAGGCCACCACAGCGTCCGGTCTCACCAGCACCGCACCGCCTGGGCCGATGCCGAGCGCCTCTGGCAAGACGCCATCCGGATCGCGCACGGCGTCCCCGACGCGGTGCACGTCGCACGACACGCCCGCGGCGGCACACGTCTCCCGGGCGGCTGCGGCCCACGCCTCGCCTTCCGGGCCGGCGAACAGCGCGAAGCCGGCGCCAACCAGATCGATCGTCGACACGCGCGCGCCGTCACGCTCGAGCAGCACGTGCGGCAGGCGGGTACCGGGCCGGCCGCGCATCTCTCGCGGATCCTCGGTCAGCGCGCTATCGTCCCCGGACTCGCTCAACACCGCCGCCGAGCGATAGCGGTAGCCGAGATCGATGTGCGCGTCGTTGATGAACGGCGCCATGCCGCCCGGCTTCAGGTGGAGCGCTCCGCGCAGGACGTAGCGCGTGTACGCCTGCTCGGCCGTCATGGCCGCCACCGGGCGCCGTTCCTGCTCGTAGGTGTCGAGCAGTGCCGGCGCGGCCAGTGCCTCGAGCACCAGCGCCAGCTTCCACGACAGGTTCTGCGCGTCCTGAATGCCGGTGTTGCCGCCGAACCCGCCATAGGGCGGCATCACGTGCGCCGCATCGCCGGCCAGGAACACGCGCCCCTCGCGGAAGCGCTCCGCCACGTCGGCGACGCACTCCCACTTCTGGACGCTCTCGATCGTCACCGGGATGTCGGCGCCGAGCCCGGAGCGGACGAGCGCCCGCGACTCGGCCTCGGAGAGGTTCCACACGTCCGACACCGGGGCCTCTGGATCGCCGATCGAGTTGATCACCAGAAAGCCCGACTCGAACGGCTTCTCGATGCGGAAGAATCCGCGAAACACCTCGTTGCGCACCAGAATCACGCTCAGGTTCCGGCCCCGCATCAGCGGCCCGACCTCGGCGCGGAAGTAGATGGTGACGCTCTTCGACAGCACGCCGCGCCCCTGCATCGCGATGCCGAGCCGCTGCCGGATCGCGCTGCGGTTGCCGTCGCACCCGATCAGATACTGCGCGCGGACGCGCGTCTCCTGCTCGCTGGCGCGATCGCGGATCACGGCGGTGACGCCATCGGGATCCGGCTCGAAGCTGGTCAGCTCGGTATTGAAGCGGATGTCGGCCCCCAGGCGCCGAGCCCGCGGTCCGAGCATCGGCTCGAGCGCGTTCTGGGTGATGAACAGACGTTCCGTCGGACTCAGGTCGCGAACGTATTCGTTGAGCGTGGGAATGTCCCAGTTCAGTTCGTTGCCGGCGATCGATTCCACCGACATGATCGCGCCGTCGGGCTCGAAGCGCCGGTACGACTCCTCGCGCACCGGATCCTCGATGCCGAGGCTGCGGATCACTTCCATGGTCCGCTGGTAGATCATCGCGGCGCGGGGGTGGATGGCGCTGCCGGGATGACGCTCGACCACCAGCGGGCGGATCCCCTGGCGCGCCAGCAGCGCGGCCATGAACATGCCGACCAGGCTTCCGCCGGCGATCAGGACTGGGGTCTCGTGCTCGGTCATGGGGCACGGCCTCCGTGAAAAGAAAAGGCGGGGCGCCAGAGCCCCGCCTCATGATGCAACGGATCGCCCCGCCCTACGGCTTCGCGGCCTTCTCCTGGGCGCGCGCGCCGCTCAGGATGTTGAACATCGTGTAGTTCCCCTCATGGCACGCATACTCGTAGAGGCCGTAGCCGTCGTCGCGCGGAATCGGCATCCGCATCGTCCACGGACCGGTGTAGGTGCGGGGATCGTTGACGGTCATGCGGTATTCGAGCGTATCGGCGCCGGTCAGCGTGAAGCGCTCGGTGATGACCCCCTCGGGCGAGAGCGGCTGGCCGTTGATCGCCGATTCGGGTTTCAGGTTCCGGGTGGTTACCACCAGCGTATCGCCCTCCCAGCGTCCGACCGAATTGCCCATCCAGGAGCTGATCGCGAGGTTCACGTTGGTCCGGCCATCGGTGGGAATGACCCGCGTTTCGTGAATCATCTCGTTGGTGAAGGCCAGCCAGCCGGGGCCCTGCACGATGCGGCTGCCGGAGTTGTAGATCTTGGGCGTCACCGAGTTGAGGGTACCGAGGCTGATACAGCGATCGTAGTTGCTGCGATCGGTCGTCCACTCCGCCTCGATCGCCCCGAGCTGCTTCCGCCGCGCCTGCGCCGCCTGCTGCCGCTTCTGCGAGGCGGCCTGCGCCTCGGGCGTGAGCGGTGGTACGCGGCCGTTGGCGGGCTCGACCACGAACGACGCGATGCGGCTCACGTTCTTGGCCCGCTCGAGCCAGTGCGGCGGGGGCGACACCGGACCGCCGACGGCGCCGAAGCGCTCGAACTTCTCCGACTCCTCGATGTCGAAGCTGTCGTTGTCCGACGCCAGCAGCGTGTCGCGGCTGGCGACCCGCTGCCGGTACTCGTCGTCGTTCAGCACCTCGCGCGTGCCGACCGTCTCGGCACGCTGCATCGGGACGCCCTGAAGGTCGTTGCCGTTGTAGATGCCCTGCAGGTCCGGCTCGCCCCACGGTGTCTTCGGCACCTTGTAGGGGCCCTGGGCCGCAGGGGTCATCGACATCGCCGCCGCGAGACCCAGCGCCGCGCCCCAGGCAACCATCACTCGGAACCGACTTGTCACTATGCTTCTCTCCACGCCCTGAGCCTTGAGCCTTGAGCCTACAGGCGGGTCTAAAGACCCGCCTCTACTTTTTCTCGGCGGCCCGAGACCCGCTCAGAATGTTGAACATCGAGTAGTTGCCTTCATGGCACGCGTATTCGTAGAAGCCGTAGTCGTTGTCGAGCTTCAACGGATACCGCATCGTCCAGGCGCGGGTCCAGGTCTTCGGATCCGAGACGTGCATCTCGTAGTCGATCTGATCGCCCCCTACGCGCGTGAAGCGCTCGGTGACCACCAGCGCGTCGCTGATGCGCGCGCCGCCCCCGTTGACGGCGATGCCGCTCGTCCGCGGATCGAAGTTCCGGGTCTCGACCACGAGGGTGTCGCCGTCCCAGCGCCCGCGCGAGATGCCCATCCACGTCTTGATCTCGGGAGACGGATGCGGCCGCCCGTCGAGCGGCACGACACGCGTCTCGTGGATCATCTCGTTGCGGATCGCCACCCATCCCGGGCCCTGCACGATCTCGTTGCCGTTGTTGTAGATGACCGGCAGGATCGAGCCGGCGATTCCGCGGGTGATGCAGCGGTCGTAGAGGCTGCGATCGAGATAGGTGTCGGCCTCACGCCCGTTCAGCTCTTTGCGCCGCGCCGCCTGGGCGTCGCGCTGTGCCTGCTGGCGAGCCTGCGCCTCCGCGGTAAACGCGGGCATGCGGCCGTCGGGCGGATCCACGATGAGCGACGCCTGGTACTGCGGCTTGCCGCGCTCGAGCCAGTGCGGCGGCGGGGACACCGGTCCGCCGACGTCGCCCCCGGGCGTCGCCGCGGCCGCTTCGAGATCGAACTCGGCTTCGTCCTGCGCCGCCTGCCGCGCGAACTGCTCCTGGCGCTGCGTGAATTCTGCTTCGGTGAGCACGTTCCGGGTTCCGACCTTCGGATCGCGCTGCATCGGCACGCCGACCAGGTCGGTGCTGGGCCACTTGCCCTGAAGGTCCGGGTCGCCCCAGGGGGTGCGGGGAACGCTGTAGGGCTTGGCGCCGGGCGCCGGCGCTCCCTGGCCGATCAATGCGTCAGACGACAGAATCGCGGCGAGGGCCAGACCTCCGGCCACTCCAACCGCATGCAGGGTGAACTTCATGCCACTCCTTGGGGAAAGCGATGCGCTCTATATATTCGCCCAACGGAAGGCCGAAGGTCCAGCTAGGGGCAGGTCAGGGCATGCGGCAGGCGAAGCTCGCCGCATCGTTCGGCGACCCGCTGCCCTTGTATTGCGCCACCTGCGGATAGGCACAGACGAAGCGAGTGCGCTCCACCGCTCCGTCCGGCGTGCGCACGGTGATGTGGAGCGTCTCGGGCGCCGTATCCGTGGACTTCCAGCGGCGGAGGATGCCCATGACGTCGAGATCGTGAATCGCCCCGTAGATCGGGTTGTCGAGGCAGTGATCCATCCCCGGCACCATGAACAGCCGCACCCCACTCCGCGCTTTGTCTGGTCCGACGGCCTTGACGACCGCGTCGTAGTAATCCACGAAGCTGCCGGGCGCCAGCGTGTGATCGGCCCAGCCGCCGATGAGCAGCAGCTTGCCGCCGCGATCGATGAACGGCCGGATGTCGCCTTTGGTGGCCTGGATGACCTGGTTGGGCGCAGCTTCGGCCAGGTCCACGTGCGAATCGAAGTTCGGGAGCCCGGCCTTCCAGTCCCACATCGGATCCTTGAAGACCGCATTGCGGTAGAAGCCGGGCGCGTAGTTGTACGGCGCCGGACCGGCCATCGGCTCCCACTGCAGCTCCCCTCCCGGCGCCATGCCGGCGAAGAGATCCTTGCCCGTCTTCGCGTGGACCGCCGGGCTGTAGATCTGCTTCGCCGCTGCAATCTGCGGCGCGGTCAGGCACGAGGGACCGTCGCCAGCCTTGCAGGCGATCGCGTCGAGGTCCACCTTGCAGCGCGGCGGGTCCTCGATGATGCCGTCTTTCAGTCCGTCTTTCGCATCGCACGAGTCGAGCGCGGCCTTGTGGATGAGCGGGTACTTGCTCGGGGGGATGTAGCTCGCCTCGGTCTTGTGCGTCGCCTCGAAGACCCACATCTGCCCGATGCCATGGTGGAGCGAGTCGTAGACGAAGCCAACGGCCGCGGCGGCATCGAGATCGCGCGGATGATCCTGCACGAGCTGCAGCGCGTCGCGCGAGCCGCCCCCGCCGCACTCGTTCATCAACGACAACGCCGGAGGCTTGCCGTAGAACGCATCGATCAGCCGCTTGGATGGCGGCACCATCAGGTGGTAGGCCGCGCTCGTCATGTCGGCGAGCTTCCACGGTCCGGGAATGTCGTGACCGCGGTTCGTGCTGGCGGTGGCCCACCCCTGCCGCAGGTTGGCGGCCATGGTGGTGTAGGTAATCGCGCCACCGGCAAACCCGCTGGCCGCTGGACGGAACTCGCCGTTCCAGTTCTGGAGCGGCAGCCATGCCTCGAACTTCACGCCCGTGTCGTTGGCGCGGTGGACGACGCCCACGACACGACAGAACGCCGGCAGCGTCTTGAACGACGGGTCTTGCGGCGAGGAGTTGAACGCGCCCGCCGCGACGGTCTCAGCGCTCGCGATCGTCGTGTCGGGGATCGAAAGCGCGACAAGCCGTTCGCATGAAACCGTGGCTGTGGGCTGCGCGTGCGCATACGCCGCGAACAGCCCGAACGCAACGAGCGTAAGGAGCGTTCTCCCCACCCGGCCCACCCGCCCTACCTGCCCTACTGCGGCGCCGCAGGCGCGGTCGGCCGCGACGGGATGAACTCGCGGCGCTTGAATTTCCAACCGGCGTCCGTCTTCGAGTAGACGTCCTCGTAGTGGCCGCCGAGGAAGATCGTGCTCGGCGTGGCTGCGGAGCCGATGTCGAGCACCACCAGGTATTGCTTGCCGGTGGCGCCGTCGGCCGTCGGCTCGATCACGATGTTGGTCAGGTAGTGGCGCACGAAGTTCGGGCCGTGCGGCTGATCGATGGCCAGCTTGGCCAGGTTGTCGCGCCCCTTGGTCGGCGGCCGGATGAATTCGCCGTCGGGCGCGAAGTTGTCCGCGTAGTCGAATCCGTTGTTCACAGCCGTGTCGAGCGCGTAGGGATAGGTGTAGACCAGCTGCTGGATTGCGATGTAGTCCTCGGCCGTGAGGTTGCGGAGCCCCGTGGCCTTCGGCACCGGCGGCGGCGCGGGAGTGCCGGGCGCGGCGGCTGGAGCGGCCGGCGCCTTCAACGGATCGTTCTGCAGCTGCTTCGGCGTGGGGCCGCCTTCCGACGCGTAGAACGCACGCGTCTTGAAGCGCCAGCCGTCGGGCGTCTTCACGTAGGTGTCCCGGTACATGCCGCCGTTCGTCCACACGCTCTTGCCGCCCGGCAGGCTGACGTCGCCGATGAACGCGTACTGCGTGCCGCGGGCGCCTTCGGGCGTCGCCTCGAGGATCACGTTGGTGATGTAGTGGCTCACGTAGTTCTGGTTGCGCGGGCCGCCGCGCGCCAGCGCCGCGAGGGTGTCGCGCCCCCGAAACAGCCGGCCGGTCTCGCCCTGGTTCATGCCCACGAACACGCCATCGGGCGCGAACAGGTCCGCGTAGTCGTAGCCGTTGCGGCCCCCGGTATCGAGCGCGTAGGCGTAGCGCGCGATCAGCTGCTGGATCTGGATGCGGTCCATCGGCGTCAGCGGCAGGAACTCTTTCGACTGCGCGGTGAGACCGACGCTCGACACGGCGAGGGCCGCCGCGACGACGAAACTCGAAATGATGCGCATGGTCGTCGTCCTCGCTCAGCGGACCGGCGTGGGTTTGCCGACGTTGGTGGTCGGTCCGCCGTCGTTCGGAATGAACTGGCGCCGCTTGAAGCGCCAGCCCTGCTGCGTCTTCACGTAGGCGTCCTCGAAGTGGCCGCCGGTGACGACGGAGCTGGGCTGCCTGTTCTCGCCGAGCGCGATGATCACCGCATAGACGCGCCCCTTCGCCCCTTCCGGCGTGGCCTCGAGCAGCGGATTCATGGCGAAGTTGCGGGCGTAGGCCGGCCCCTGCCCGGGCCGATGGCCCGATGCCATTTTCAACAGCGCATCGCGCCCCGTGTACGTCGCCTGCGGTGTCACGAAGACACCGTCCTCGGTGAAGAGCTCGGCCAGCGCTCGGCCGCCCTCGCCGCCGTTGTCGAGCGTGTAGGGGTAACGCGCCACGAGCTCCTGAATGTCGAGCACGTCCTGCGGCGCCAGCGACAGCTGGCCGCTCGCGCGCGCCTTCAGCTCGGCGGGCGTGTAATACGAGCGGTTCTGGAAGCGCCAGCCCGCGGCGGTCTTGGCATACACGTCGTCGTAGGCGCCGCCGTTATTGGGCAGCGTCACCGTGGCCTTGGCGCCGCCGGGGCGCGCCTCGATCGCGCTGAACTGCAGCGCGGGCGCGCCGGACCCACCCGGCCGCGCCGGCTGCGCCGCCCCCGGCTGGCAGTGCCGCTCCGATTTCACCAGCGCCACGAGCTGATCGCGCCCCTGGATGTTGCCGCGGAAGCCGCTATAGAAGATTCCGTCGGCCGCGAACAGGCCGGCGTAGTCGTCCGCCTTGCAGGTGCCAAGGTTCGTGGCGTACGCCGCGCTCAGCGCCTGGATGTCGTCCTTGTCCTTCTGCGTCAGCGGTGCCTGGGCCGACAGGTTGGCGAGCCCCAGCACGACCGCGCAGGTTCCAAGAAACAGCTTCTTCACGGGTTTCCTCCGGCGCCGAGTGTATGAGCGGATGGATTTCGGCTCATATCCCCCAAATGGGTCACACCACGTATGTAGAGGCGGGTCTTTAGACCCGCCTGCGTGGGCAGGTCTGAAGACCTGCCCCTACGAAGAAGGCTACGGCAACGCAAAGACGCGGACGGTATCGGTCGCGACGATCGCCACGTACTGCTTGCCGTTGGCGCCCTGATACGACATCGGGTTGGCGTTGGCGTTGCGCTCGAGTGTTGCGCTCCAGAGCTCCTTGCCCGTCTTGGCGTCGAAGGCGCGAAAGCGGCGATCGCTCGTCGCGCCGACGAACACCAGGCCGCCGGCGGTGACGCTGGGACCGGCGCTGCCGCTGTTGCCCGTCAACTGCTTCGCCGCGGGGAGCGCCTCGGTGAGACCAAGCGTGCTCTTCCACGCCACTTCGCCGGTGTTGGCGTTGATGGCGATGAGTTGCGCCCAGGGTGGACGCTGGCAGGGCACGCCTTGCGCCAGCACTTTGCCGCTCGCGTCCTTGAGCGGCGCGCTGAAGGTGAAGAACGGGCCGACACCGTTCACGCTGGCGCGGTCGTAGAGCTGCTCCGACCCCACGGCGTCGAACGAGTAGGTGACGCCTGGCTTCTTCTTCTCCACCCAGCCGACGAGCGAGGTGTCGTGGGCGTTCATGTACACCAGCCCGGTCGTCGGGTCCGCCGCCGTGCCGCCCCAGTTCACGCCGCCCGTGCCGCCGGGGAACGTGATGGTGGACTTCGGTGGCGTGCCGTCCTCGTGGTACTGAAACGGCGTGAACGGTCCGGCGTTGAAGTAGCCCCCGCTCTTGTCGTAGAGCGCCTGACACTCGGCCACGTGCTCGGGCGACGTGTCTTCGGCGCGCACCATGTCGCGTTCCTTGTTGAACTCGACGCGCACCATCGGCTGCGCCGGCTTCACCGGGAACGGCTGCGTCGGCGAGTACCACTCGGTGGGCACGTTGCCCTTCGGCACCGCGCGCTCCTCGACACCGAACACCGGCTTGCCGGTGACGCGATCGAGGATGAACATGTAGCCGCTCTTGCCGATGTGCGCCAGCGCGGGCACGACGCGGCCGCCCTGCCGGATGTCGACGAGGCTGCCGACCGACGGCATGTCCAGGTCCCAGATGTCGTGGTGCACGGTCTGGAAGTGCCACTTGTAGGCACCGGTCTCCACGTCGAGGGCGACGATCGAGTTGCCGAACAGGTTGGCGCCGGGACGATCGCCGCCCCAGTAGTTGGCGGCCGGGCCGGCGACCGGCAGGTAGACCAGTCCGCGCGTCGCATCCATGAGCGCGGAGAATCCCCACATGTTGGTGCCGGATCGATCCTTCCAGCCGTCACCCCACGTGTCGTTGTAGTTCTCGCCCGGCTTCGGAACGGTCTGGAACTCCCAGAGCTTGCGGCCGGTGCGCGCGTCGAAAGCGCGGGGATTGCCGGGCGGGCCCTGCGGCACCTCGTTGACGTTGGCGCCGATCACGACCACGTTGCGATAGATGGTCGGGGTGCCGTTGTACGGCACGCCGATCTCCACCACGCCGCCGGCACCGAAGCCGGCCGACGCCGTGCCGGTGGCGGCGTCGAGCGCCATCAGCCGGGTGCCGGCCAGGAAGACGATGCGAGGCGCATCGCTGCCCGCGCCCGGCCAATAGCCGAGACCGCGGGCGGACGGGCGGCCCGCCGCGGCGGCGCCCCGGCCGCCGCGAGCCGCCGCGCCGGGAGGCGCGGGTACCTCGAACTGCCACACTTCTTTCCCGCTCACGCCGTCGAGCGCGACGACGCGATTGCCACTCGGCACGTACATGACGCCGCGCACGACCAGCGGCACTGCGCTCGAACCGCCACCCAGCGGTCCGCCGCCGGACGACTGCAGGGTGTACGACCAGGCCGGGGCCAGGCGCGACACGTTCGCCGCGGTGACTTCCTTCAGAGGCGAATAGCGCGTGCCGGCCAGATCGCGGTTGTAGGACGGCCAATCACCCGGGGCGACCGCAGGCGCAGACGCTTGCGCCTGGAGCGCGACATCGAGCGCGGTGCCGGCCCCCGTCCACATGCGGGCCGCACTCACGAGGGTCGCGAGCGCGCCGACAGCAAGAAGGATCCGACCACGGTGCATGTATCTCTCCTGCCATGGCTCCAAGCGGGACAGCCGTTCGCTCGGATTCTAATCCGGCCGCCCCTGCGAGGGGCCGGCAGCCACCGCACGCGCGTCCGGCGCCATCGCTCTCAGCACCAGCACGGTGACGTCGTCGTGTTGCCCCACGCCCTCTCCGAACGCCACCACGCGCTCGATCGCTGCCCGCACGAGCCGCTCGGGTGTCTCGTGGAGCAGGCCCAGAACCAGCTCGCTCAGCCGCGCATCGCCAAATTCATCGCCAGCTACGTCGACGGCCTCGGACACGCCGTCGCTGAACACCACGAGCGTGTCGCCCGGAGCCAGCCGAACCACGCCTTGCTCGTACACAGCGTCCGCGAATGCGCCGATGAGGGTCCCGCCGGTTTCCAGCCGCGTCACCGCTCCGTCGGC
>DATMDI010000191.1:0-3335 GCA_035557875.1 Vicinamibacterales bacterium | reverse complement strand
ACCCGGCGCTGCGGGCCGACCAGTCGCTGGCCGACCTGGCGCTCGTCGCCGGCGCCTTCGTCGAGCTCACCAAGGCTCAGACCCCGCCGCCGTCGATTGCCGTCATCTCCCGCCCCATCGTGGTCGCGCCGGCGCTGCCCGTGATTGCAGCGCCTGCCGATCCCGCGCCGGCGCCGCCGGCCGCTCCGTCATCCGCCGTGGTCGCCTCTGCCCCAGGCCCCATGCGGGTGACGGCCAGCGCGCCGGCGGCGTTCGAGCCCGCCGTCGCGATGGTGCGGCCGCTGCCCAGGTGGACGCCGCCCGACCCGCGGACCGCGACGCGGGCGTATTCCGGCGCAATCGCCCTGGAAGTGGATGTGAACGGCCGCGTGGTCGCCGCGGCCAGCAAGAAGACGATTCATCCGGCCTACGACCCGGTCGTGCTCGCCGCCGCCCGCCAATGGGTGTTCCAGCCGGCGCGTCAGAACGGCCGCCCGATCAAGTCGGAGATCACGGTCGAAATCGAGCTGCTGCCGTCGCCGCAGTAGTGGGTCGTGGGGGCCGCCTTCAGGCGGCCCAGGGCCGGCTGAAGCCGGCCCCCACATTTACGCGATCCGCTTGTGCGGGTCGATCGCCAGCCAGGCCAGCGCCCCCATCATGTAGACGGCGGCCGTGACGTAGAACGGGTAGGTCCACGACTGCCAGCGCTCCACCATCACGCCGACCACGAGCGGGCCGATGAGCCCACCGAGGTTGCCGCTCGTGTTCATGAAGCCGGTGACCACGCCGGCGTGCCGCGCGCCGACGTCGAGGCACACCGCCCAGCAGGCGCTCAAGGCGAAATCCGCGGTAGCCAGTGCCACGGCCAGCAGCACGGCCTTGGCCACCGGCGATCCGACCGCCGTCGAGACGAGCAGGAGCAGCGCGCAGGCGGCAAACGACAGCGACCCGAGCGTGCACCGTGCGTGCTTCAGGCCGTGGGTGTGGGCGAGGCGATCGGTGTACCAGCCGCCGGCGAGGTCGGCCGCGCCAGCCAGCAGGAACGGCAGCATCGAGAAGAAGCCGCCGGTGATCGCCGAGAACCCCAGCTCCCGCGTCAGATAGGTGGGGAGCCACGTGAAGTAGAAGTAGAGCCCGTAGCCGAGGGCGAAGTACATCGCGCAGATCGCGTAGAGATTCGGGCTCGAGAGGATCGCGCGCCAGGGCGTGCCGCTCTCGCGGCCGGCGGCCGGGCCGTCCTGCGTGATCCAGGCGAGCTCCGCGCCGTCCACGGCCGGATGCTGCGCGGGCGTGTCGCGATACGAGCGGTACCACACCACTGCCCACACGACGCCGACGCAGCCGAAGGCGGCGAAGCTGGCGCGCCAGCCCCACACCTGGATCAGCGCCAGCGCCAACGGCGCCGTGAGCGCGCCGCCCAGGCGGGAGCCGAAGAAGAGCACGCCGTTGGCCCTCCCACGCTCACGCACCGGGAACCAGTGGGAGAAGCTGCGGACCGCGTTGGGGAAGGCTCCGGCCTCGCCGGCGCCAAACAGAAAGCGGATGGCCAGGAGCGACCCGTAGCCCTGTGCCGCGCCGGTGAGGGCGGTGAAGGCGGACCACCACAGCACGATGCGCGTCAGCACGCGGCGCGTGCCCATCACGTCGCCGAGCCATCCCGAGGGCACTTCGAAGAGCGAGTAGGCGAGGGTGAAGGCGCTGAACACCAGGCTCATTTGCACCAGCGTGAGCCCGAGGTCGTCCATCATGTACGGCGCGGCGATCGAGATGCAGACGCGATCGAGGAAGGTGATGATGGCGAGCAGGAACGCCATCCACAGCACGCGATAGCGCACCCGCGTGCCGGCGGGCCGGTCGATGGACATGAAGGCGGCCATTATCGCGCGCCGGCCGTGAGACCCGCAGGGGGCAATAGGGTTCCGCTGGCCTCCGGCTCGACGCCGCGGAAAAACTCCTCGCAGAGCCTCGTCGTTTTTCGCCTGCCGCCATGCCGGGGAGAGCGCGTTCTTGGGGGCAGGTCTTCAGACCTGCCCGGAGGCCGGGAGCCTCAAGCCGGGAGCCGGGAGCCGACCCTGCGGTACGATGGCCCTTCTATGAACGTCGAAATGCTGATCGCGCCGCACGTGCGCGGCATGCAGCCCTACGTGCCGATCGTGCCGCTCGACGTGCTGTCGCGGCGTCTCGGGCTGCCTGCGGACCGCATCGTCAAGCTCGATGCGAACGAGAACCCCTATGGCACGTCGCCGCGGGCGCTCGAGGCGCTGGCGCACTCCCGCGAGCTGCACATCTATCCCGACCCCGATCAGACGGCGCTGCGGGAGGCCCTTGCCGCCTTCATCGGCGTGCCGATGGAGCACATCCTGTGCGGCGCCGGCGGCGACGAGGTGATCGACCTCCTGGCGCGCGCGTTCGTCGAGGCGGGCCAGTACGTGATCGACCTGCCGCCGACTTTCGGGATGTACAAGTGGGAGGCCGACGTGCTCGGGGCCGGCTACATCCCGGTGGCTCGCCGCCCCGACTTCTCCGTGGACATGGACGCGGTGGAGGGCACGGTGCGCGCGCTCGAGGCGTCGGGCGCGCCGCCCAAGCTGCTGTTCGTGACCAACCCGAACAACCCGGACGGCTCGGTCACGTCGCGGAAGGACCTGCTGCGGCTGCTCGACCTGCCGGTGGTGGTCGTCGTGGACGAGGCTTACATCGATTTCAGCGATCAGCCGAGCCTGGCGCCGCTGGTGCGTGAGCGCGACAACCTGATCGTGCTGCGGACGTTCAGCAAGCTGGCCGGCATGGCCGGCCTGCGCGTCGGCTACGGCGTGTTTCCGCTGCCGGTGATCCGCCACCTCTGGAAAGTGAAGCAGCCGTACACGCCCAACGTCGCCGGGTCGATCATGGCGATTGCGGCGATGCAGGATCGCGAGTGGCTCGACCGCAGCGTGCAGGCGCTCACCGCCGAGCGGCTGCGGCTCACCGAGGCGCTGCGCGCGCTGGAGTGGCTCACGCCGCTTCCGAGCCAGACCAATTTCGTGCTGTGCCGGGTGACCGGGCGGGACGCCCGCGGGGTGAAGCAGGCGCTCGAGCGCCAGGGCGTGCTGGTGCGCTATTTCGACCGGGATGGCCTGCGCGATTGCCTGCGGATCACCGTCGGTCTGCCGGAGCACACCGACAGGCTGGTTGAGGCGCTGACGCTCGTCGGGCGGGTCTGACGTGGGGGCCGCCTTCAGGCGGCCCGGGGTGGGCCGGCTAAAGCCGGCCCCCACATGCTTCAGTCCACGCCGAAGACGAGCAGCACGTTGCCGGGATTGCCGACGAAGCCGCCGTAGCCGGAATTGAAGTAGAGCATGCCGCCCGAGACGATC
>DATMDI010000190.1:0-4607 GCA_035557875.1 Vicinamibacterales bacterium | reverse complement strand
CTACCGCCAGCACCAGCCCACCGAGAATCGACAGCAGCACGTTCGGCGGCTGCAGCAAGGCCCGGCGCCGGTGCGCCAGCGAGTACCAGCCGAGCGCCGACCCCGCGCAGACGAGAAAGGCGAAAAAGCGGTAGCTGTTGTGCTCGTTGAAGTTGTCCGGGCGCAGCCACGTCAGGGCGAACGCGTCCGAATCGCTGACGAGATTGCTGATGGCACCCACGGCTTCCTGAAAGCGGAAGAAGAACAGGTTCACCGCCAGGGTGCTGGCAAGCAGCATCAGCAGCGCGAGCTGCTTGGTGGAAGCCGCCAGCAACCGCTCGAGCGGGGAGCGGCTCGATCGCCACAGCCCGGCACGACGTATCCCCCAGCGGCCAAGGAGAACGACCAGCGCGGACGGCACGAGCAGGAAAGCCGTCTGAATGGCCGGCACCACCAGCATCCGTCCCCCCCAGACCGGCCAGAGCAGCACGGACTCGTCGGCGAAGCGGCCCCGGCGTCCCAGCGACAAGTCGAATGCCATGGAGGTAACGAACCCTACAAACGTAAGAACCGCCAAAACCGTACCGGTCGCCGCTGCCACATTCGTCAACCGCCGCGTCCAGGTGGCAGACGACGGCTCCAGGGTGGCGAGAATTCCCGAGAACTCCTGCTTCAGCTCGCGCATCGACTGCGGCCGGCCGCGGGGAGTCTTGGCCAGCGTGCGATCGAGGAGCTCGTCGAGCGCCGCCGGCACTCCCGGCGCCAACGCCGACGGGCGCGGCGCCGGCAGCCCGAGCACCTGGAAGATGACGTCCTGCGGATTCTCGGCCGCAAACGGGCGCTGCCGTGTGACCAGCTCGAACACCGAGAC
Source organism: Vicinamibacterales bacterium (assembly GCA_035557875.1). Lineage (GTDB taxonomy): Bacteria > Acidobacteriota > Vicinamibacteria > Vicinamibacterales > UBA2999 > DASYRM01. Next base: position 3,757 of record DATMDI010000190.1, on the reverse strand, counting down.
GCCGAGGCTGTAGATATCACCGACTTCGGTGAACCGCTTTTCCGCGATCTGCTCCGGCGCCATGTAGGGCACCGTGCCGGTCACGATCTCGGCCGTCGAGGGGCCGTACAGTGCACGGGCCACGCCGAAGTCGAGCACTTTGACAACGTCGTCGGGGGTCACCTGGACGTTCTGCGGCTTCAGATCGCAGTGCAGCACGCCGCGGTCGTGGGCGTACTCCACCGCGTCGGCAATCTGGCTCGCCCAGCGCAGCGCCCGGTTGACGCCGATCGCGTTGTCGGCCAGATGTTCTGCGCACGACTTGCCTTCCACGTACTCCATCACGATGACCGGGAACTGCCGGCCCTTGACGTCCACGTGAATCAGATCGATGAAGGTGGCGATGTGCGGATGACCACGCAGCTTGGCGGCGTTGTGCGCCTCGCGGCGCAGGCGAAGACGGGCTTCCGACGACTCCAGCAGCTCGTCCGAGAGCACCTTGAGCGCCACTGGCATCGAGAGCTCGGTGTCGGTGGCCAGGTACACCCGCGCCTGGCCGCCGGCGCCGAGCAGACGCACCACTTCGTAGCGGCCGCACATATCGCCGGGATCGAGGCTCAGCCCCTCGGGCCGGGGCGTCACCGCGGGAATCACGGCGGCGTCGCCGGCCGCGGCCAGCACCGCGGGCAGCCGCAGCGTCGCCAGTGTGTAGTTGGTGAGCAGCTCGTGCACTTCGTCGCGCAGCTGCGGTTCCTGCCCAAACTCCTGCTCGATCAGCGCCTTCTGCCCGGCCGTGTCGAGCTCCAACGCCGCAGCCAGGAGGTCCTTGACCCGCCGCCACTGCTCAGGCGTCATCGCGGATGCTCCGGAGCGCGTGGTTGAGGAACACCTTGGCGGTGTCCCACTCGCGCTTCACCGTCGCCGGGGCGATCGACAGGTGCTCGGCGATCTCGTCGATCGTGGCGCCGCCGAAGTAGCGCAGCTCCACCACCTCCGCCTGGCGCTCGTCCAGCACGCGCAGCTGATCCAGCGCCTCGCTGATGGCCATCACCTGCTCGATCTGCTCGTCGGAGAGCAGCAGCGCGTCGTCGAGATTGACGGCCGCGGCCCGCGGTGGACGCTTGGCCGCATCGCGCCTCCGGGCGTGATCGAGCAGCACGCGCTTCATGCACGTCGCGGCGATGGCCAGGAAGTGCGCGCGGTCCTTGAAGGTGACGTTCTGATCGACGAGGCGGCCAAACGCCTCGTGCACGAGCGCGGTGGCCTGGAGGGTGTGGCCGGCGTTCTCGTGCGACATCCGCTGGCGCGCGATGGCTCGCAACTCGTCGTAGACGACCACCATGAGCTCGTCGAGCACCTCGCGGCGCCCGTGCCTGAGGTCTGCGAGAAGGCGGGTCACCGGAGCAGGCTCGGACGTATCGCTCATTGATGTGCGGATTTGCCTGCAATATACACTGCCGCTGCATTGCACCCGTGCGCCTCTGGTGCCTTGCACGTTAGAGGGGGTGATGACCGACCTGCGTTCGTCACCTGGCTCACGCGACGCCACGACGTTCCTGTGGCGCGACCTGACCCCATTCGCCTGCGGTGCTCTCACAATGCTGGCAACGTCGCTGGCGCTCCTACCTGACGGCGACCGCGCGTCGCCACTGCAGGTCTGGATCGGGTTCGTGCCGGTGGGTGCCATCGTCGCTGGCGCGTGCGCGGCGAGCGGCTACTACCTGGGAGCGCTGGCCACCAGACGGCGTCCCACGCCGATGGCGGCAGCGCTGATGTGCGTCTCGACCATCCCGGTCTACGCCGCCATGTGCCTGCTCCCGCTCCAATGGACGGCAGGCCCCTGGGCGACGGCACTGGGGCTGCCGGGCGCCAACGCCGGCGCCAGCATGGTGATTCGCGCCATGTCGCTCGACCCCTCCGGGCTCAATGCCGCGAGCGCCACCGGGGCGCTGGCCTACGCGCTGGTCATTCTGGCGGGGCTCGGATTCGCCGTCGGCGCCGCGGCGGTCGTCCACCTTCTGGCCGCTCCGATCCATTGCCACAAGTGCCGGAAATATCTGCGCCGGGCTGCGGACTGGCAGGCGGCCTGGACCACCTGCGACTTCGATCCTTCCGCGCCTGCAGGAGCGTTCGGCCGAACGGCTGTCCCTGTCGTCGCCAGGCGCCCCCGCGCTGCGCAAAGCGACGCCTAGGGGTCTGTCCCCTGCCCTTCGCAACGCCGTGAGCTGTTTTCGTCCGGTTGTGCGCGTATGTCCATGAAGGCCGCTCCGACAGGGGCAGCCACATGACAGGAGAGACGCCATGAGCCGCAACGAAACCAACACCGTAGAGCTGATTGCGCAAATCCGGGCGGGCGACCGGGAGGCATGGAGCCGGCTGGTGGAACGCGAACTGCCGCGACTGCAGCGTTACGCGCGAGGACGCCTCCCCGTATGGGCGCGCGGCTCCGCTGACACGCAGGACCTGGTGCAGGATGTGCTGCTGCGCGCCATGCCGCGGCTCGACTCGTGGAACACTGACACTCCGGGGGCGCTCCAGGCGTTCCTGCGCCGCGCGGTGGCCAACCAGATCGTCGACGAGATCCGGAAGGCTCGCCGACGGGTGGCGTCGACGGCGCCGATCGAATCGCACCCCGACCCCGCCCCGTCGGCGCTGGTCGAGGTGATCCGCAAGGAAGCCCGGACCCATCTGCGCGCCGCCCTCGACAAGGTCTCGGATTCGGACCGGGCGCTGCTCGAGGCCCGCTTTGGCTCGGGTTACCGCTACGCCGAGGTGGCCGCGCGGCTCCGGCGGCCCAATGCCAACGCGGCGCGCGTGGCCGTCGAGCGGGCCGTCGGGCGGTTGGCCAAGATCATGAACCGGCGCAAGCCCACGGCCGGATCCGTGCACTAAGGGCGGCCGCGGCGGTTCGCGCCGGCGCCGCCTTCTATAATTGGCGGAGCATGCGAGCCACTCTCACACGTCGGGGCCAATGGTAGCGGCCAGGGACACGGCGTTGCCCCGGGACGTCAAAGATCACCGACTGCTCGACGGCAGGGCCGTTCGCGACCGCATCCTCGGCGAGGTCGCCGAGCGCGTTCGCCAGGCCGAAGCGACGCACACCATCGGCCGGCTGGTGTCGGTCAGCATCGGCGAGCACAAGGCGGCCGGCGTCTACGTGCGCGGGCAGGCCACGGCGGCGACCCGCGTCGGGCTGCGCTTCGAGGAGCAAACCTGGCCGAGTGCGCTCAGCCAGGAGGAGTGCAAGGCCCGCCTGGTGGCGATGAACGACGACCCCGGAGTGCTCGGCGTCATCCTGCAGCGGCCGGTACCGGCGCACATTCACGGGCGGTCGCTCGCGTCCGCGATTCACCCGCTCAAGGACATCGAGGGGATGAACCCCGCCTCGATCGGTAACATCGTCTACAACGACCTGGCGCTGGCCCCCTGCACCGCCGCGGCATCCGTGGAGCTGATCAAGGCGACGGGGCTCAACCTGCACGGTCTCGAGGTGGTGATGGTGGGCCACTCGGAGATCGTCGGCAAGCCCGCGGCGTTCATGCTGATGGGCGAAGGCGCCACCGTCACCGTGTGCCATCACATGACCCGCTCGGTGGCGGCGCACTCGCGCCGCGCCGACGCGGTGCTGGTCGCCGTCGGCAAGCCGAAGTTCCTGCGCGCCGACATGGTGAAGCCGGGCGCCGCGGTCATCGACATCGGCATCAACCAGATCACCACCGCGGAGGGCGAGATTCAGATCGTTGGCGACGTGGACACCGAGGCGGTGAAAGAGGTCGCG
>DATMDI010000189.1:0-3212 GCA_035557875.1 Vicinamibacterales bacterium | reverse complement strand
ACCTTGCCGCCCCAGCTGCCGACGAAGATGCGGCCGCCCGAGATGGTCGTCTGCGAGTACGACTGGAGGTCACCCGGAAACGCGAACGCCCATTTGACCTTGAGCTTGGGCACGTCGGCCGCCGTCAGGCCGGCCGCGCTCTGATAGCGCGTGTTCGACGTGTTCTGACCCCAGCCGCTCCACGCGGGGCCGGTGCCGGGCGCGAACGGTGCGTTCCGCGGCGTGCACATCGCCCGCGGCGCCGGCGTGGTGGAGAGCGCCGTGGCGAACGTCTTGCCGGTGAGGAACTCGGCGATGGCACGCCGTTCCACGGCGCTGCGGCCGGTGGCCATCGTCACCATCGAGCCGCTTTCCATGGCGGACAGCACCCGGTCGGGCAGCATGGACAGGAACTGCTCGCGGTTGGGCGCCCGGCCGACGCCGGCGTCGTGGCACTGGGCGCACGAGCGCTTGTAGAGCTCGGCGCCGTCCGGGGCCGGCGCCTGTGCCGCGGCGGTGCCCGCGGTCAGCAGCGCCAGCAGCAGCGTGCCCACGCTCTTCCGCGCCACACCTCGGGTTGTGTCTCGCATGTCTCGTATCTCTCCTGCGACGGCAGCCGTCGGGTTGGAAGGTGGCGATTATACCGGCCGCCCGGCGAAGCCGGGCAGAGGGATACTGGCGTTGCGAGGCGGAACGACTCCGGAGTCCGCGCGGGCCCGCGAGATTTGACGCGCCCCAGCGGGGGCGCTAGCCTACTTCGCCATGGCTGCTTCCGAACGCGGGTATCTGTCAGGGTTTGGGAACGAGTTCGCATCCGAGGCCATCCCCGGTGCGCTGCCCAGGGACCAGAATGCGCCGCAGAAGCCGCCCCTCGGTCTCTACATCGAGGAGTTGAACGGCACGGCCTTCACCGCGCCGCGCGGCGTCAGCCGGTCGGACTGGACCTACCGCATCCGCCCCTCGGCCACGCACAAGCCGTTCCGGCCGATCGGCACCGGCCTGATTCGCAGCGGTCCGTTCAACGAGGTGCCGCCGACGCCGAACCAGCTGCGCTGGAAGCCGATACCGATTCCGTCGGCGCCGACCGATTTCGTCGACGGCATCGTGACGCTCGGCGGCAACGGCGACCCCGCGCAGCAGTCGGGCGCCGCGGTCCACATGTTCGCGGCCAACCAGTCGATGCGCGACCGCTTCTTCTACGACGCCGACGGCGAGCTGGTGATCGTGCCGCAGCTCGGTCGGCTGAGCGTGCACACGGAGCTCGGCATCCTCGACGTGGCGCCCGGCGAGATCTGCCTGATCCCCCGCGGCGTGAAGTTCCGCGTCGAGCTTCCCGACGGTTCGGCTCGCGGCTACATCTGCGAGAACTACGGCCAGCACCTGCGTTTGCCGGATCTGGGTCCGATCGGGACGTCGGGGCTCGCCAACGCCCGCGACTTCCTCGCGCCGGTGGCGGCGTTCGAGGATCGCGACGGCGACTTCCGCGTCGTCGCGAAGTTCGGCGGCGGCCTGTGGGAGGCCGAGATCGATCATTCGCCGCTCGACATCGTCGCGTGGCGCGGCAACTACGTGCCGTTCAAGTACGACCTCAACCGGTTCCAGTGCATCAACACGGTGACCTTCGATCACCCGGACCCGTCGATCTACTGCGTGCTGGCGTCGCCCTCGGCCGTGCCGGGCACGGCCAACATGGAGTTCGGCTGCTTCCCGCCGCGCTGGTCGGTGGCCGAGCACACATTCCGTCCGCCGCCGTTCCACCGCAACGTCGCCAGCGAGTTCCTGGGGCTGATCTCGGGCCAGTACATCGGCAAGGCGGACTCGTTCGCGCCGGGCAGCGCCAGCCTGCACAACTGCATGTCGGGGCACGGACCCGATTCGGACGCCTACGAGCGGGGCAGCAGCGCCGAGCTCAAGCCGACCTTTCTCGAAAACACGATGGTGTTCCTCTTCGAGACGCAGCTGCCGATCCGGCCGACCAAGTTCGCGCTCGAAACCGAGCTGCTCGAACGCGACTACTACCAGCACTGGCAGGGGCTCAAAAAGCATTTCACGGCCGGTGAGAAGGTGGGCCGATGAGCAGGAAGGTCCAAGGCCTGCTTGGCGCAATGCTCGTCGTACTCGCTGCCGCGAGCGTGCCTCCAACCCTCGCTCAGGCCCGGTGCGATCGAGCGTGCCTGATTTCCATTGCGGACACCTATCTCGACGCGCTCGTCGCCAAGGATCCGAAGCGCGCGCCGCTCGCGGCGACGGTGAGGTACACGGAAAACGGTCAGCGGCTGGTGCCGGGCGACGGCTTCTGGAACTCGGTGGCGGGCAAGGGCACCTACAAGCTGCAGATTGCCGACCCGACCGCGGGCCAGATCGTTACGCTCGTCACCATGCGCGAGGCGGCCAACCCGGCGCCGCAGAGCGTGATTCTCGCCGCGCGTCTCAAAGTGGTGAACGGCCGCATCACCGAGGTCGAGCACCTGATCGGCCACAGCGACATGGGTGCGAGGAACTTCGAGGCGCGAGGCCAGCCGCGCGAGGCGTTCACCCGTCTCACGCCCCCGGCGGCCCGCAAGTCGCGCGCCGAACTGGTGCGGGTGGCGAACATGTATTTCAGCGGCATGCAGCTCAACGACGGTAAAGGCGTCTATCCCTTTGCCGACGACTGCCACCGCATCGAGAACGGCGGCGACTCGACCAACAACAAGGGGCGTGAGGGCCAGCCGCGCCCCGATCCGAAGACCTCCACCGGCTACTCGGGCATGTGGACGTGCCGCGAGCAGTTCGAGTCGGGGCTGATTCACTTCGTCAGCCGCATCCGCGATCGCCGCTACGTGGCCGTGGACGAAGAGCGCGGTGTGGTGGCCTTGTACGTATTCTTCGACCACGACGCTGGCGCGTCGCGCACGTTCCAGACGCCGAGCGGCCGGACGGTGACGGCCGGGCCGATCCAGCCGTGGACCTGGCACATCATGGAGGTCTTCAAGGTGGAAGACGGCCTGCTCCACGAGATCGAGGCGGTGCTCGAGCGCGCGCCCTACGGGATGACGTCGGGGTGGAGCAGCTGGGAAGACGGGATGAGCGACCGGATTCAGTTCGAGAAGTAATTCGGCTCAAGGCTCAAGGCTCAAGGCTCAAGCAAGGACGCTGGCCGTAAAAGCTCTTGCCTGAGCCCTGAGCCCTGAGCCACAAGTATCAGAATGGACCAGCGGATTCGACGACTGTTGACGATGAGCGCGGTGGCG
>DATMDI010000188.1:0-5747 GCA_035557875.1 Vicinamibacterales bacterium | reverse complement strand
AGGGCATGCTCGGCTGGGCGTTCATCGATCACGCGCGCGCTGCGCGCGCGCGGCACACGCGCGATGCCATCGCCGGCAGCCCCGGGCCGTCACTGGCCGGTGCGCTCCCCTCGTTGCTCGTCGCCCAAGGCACCGTGGCCCTGGTGTTCACGCTGGTGGCGAGCCCGTGGCTGTACGTCACGCTCTGGCTGCTGCCGCTGGTGACGCTCTCGCAGCTGCTGCAGGTGCTGCGCGCGATCGTCGAGCATCGACCGCTCGAGGAGCGGATGGGTGTCCATCCCGAAAGCGGGTACTACGGCGGAACCGCCGGCTCGTTCGTCCGCAGCGTGCGCGCCAGCGTGTTGGAGCGGCTGCTGATGGGCAAGCTCAATTTCGGCTTCCACGCCGAGCACCACCTGTGGCCGCAGGTGTCGTATCAGTACTTGCCGGTGCTGCGGCAGCGGCTCGAGCAGGCCGGCGCTTTCGACGATGCCCGATTCGACCGCGAAGACACTTACGGTTCGACCCTCTACAAACTCTGGCGACCGGCAGCGCCCGGGGAATCGCGATGACGCCGACGCTGGCGACCGCGGGACACGCTCCGTCGGCCGGCATTGCCACCGAAGCTGTGCCGCGCTGTCCGGCGTGCGGATCGGACCGGCGGCATCTGCGCACGCACATCACTGAACACGAGTACACCACCACGACGACCGACGCTTTCCCGCTGATGGCGTGCGATGGCTGCGGCGCGTGGTATCTCGATCCGCGGCCGCACGTGTCGGCGCTCGGCGTCATCTACCCGCCGGACTACTACGCGTACGTGCGTGACGCCCTCGAGGCGCCGAGGGATCCGGTGGTGCACGCGGGGTCCACGGGGACCCGGCCTACGGGTACCGGGTCCGAGGCGACCCCGCCTGCGAGCGGGCTCTTCGCGCGGCTCGGTTCGGCGCTGTTCAAACGCCGCATTCGCCCGATCACGAAGTACATCGAGCTGGGGCCGGCCACGCGCTGGCTCGACGTCGGCTGCGGAAGCGGATCTGTCCTCCAGTCCATGCAGGACGCCTACGGGCTCAGCGGCACCGGCATCGACCTCTCCTCCAAGGCGGTGGAGGTCTGCCGGCGGCGCGGATTCACGGCGCACGCCGTGCGATTCGAGGACTACGTGCCCGGTGACGGCGAGGCGTACGATCTGATTCACAGCTCTCACCTGATCGAGCACCTGGAGTCGCCGTTCGCCTACCTGCGCAAGACCTGGGACCTGCTCGCGCCGGGTGGCTTGAGCGTGTTCATCACGCCGAACACGGCAACGTGGGAAGCCGGCGCGTTTGGACGGCATTGGGGCGGCATGCACGCACCGCGGCACTGGACGCTCCTCGACGAGGCGAGCACCCTGCGGCTGGCCGAGCGCGCCGGCTTCGAGCACGTCGCCACCTCGTTCTCGACCAACGGCACCTTCTGGACCTGGACGTGCCATTCACTCCTGACCGGCCGCATCCCGACCCGGGTGAACGACGCCCTCTTTCCGTCCGACTCCCGGTTCATCAGGAATACGCTGTGGAATGTCGCGCGCATCGGGGCGTTTTCGCTGCTGGACGCGGCGAACGTCGCCATCACCCGGCGCTCGTCCAACATGCTGGTAATTCTGCGCAAGCCCGCCGGCGCGGCGCCCAGGGGGGTGACACCATGAACGCCGTTTTTCCCATCGACGAACTGCGCCGGCTCTCGCGCGTGTCCAACGCCCGTTCGGCGCTCGACGTCCTCGCGACCTGGGGCGTCATCGTGACGGCGATCGCCGTCGCGGCGGCGGTGGGGACGTGGTGGGCGTACGTCGTGGCTGGCCTCGTCGTCGGCGGCCGACAGGCGGCGCTGGCGAACCTCGCGCACGACGCGTGGCACGGCCTCTGTTTCATGCCGCGTCCCGTCAACAATTGGGCGGGCGCCTGGCTGTACGCCTATCCGGTCGGCATTCCCTTTCACCACGATCGGCGGCGCCACCTGGCCCACCACCGGCGCGTCGGCTTTCGCGATGATCCGGACTGGGTGAACTACAGCAACAGCGATCGCGACACACACGTCCGCCTGATTGCATTCCTCGTCGGACGCCTGCTGGGCACGCTCCTCGTGTCCACGATCTGGAGTGTGCTCGTGCGGCAGCGCCCCCGCATCGCCCTCACCGACGACGAATCCGGCGAGCCGCTTCGCGGGGAGTGGCTGCGCATCGCTGCGTGCCAGATGCTGCTCGCGGGCGTCGGCACGCTCTGGCTGGGCATCTGGGCCTATCCGCTGCTCTGGCTCCTGCCGTTGTCGACGGTGGCGGCCTTCTGCACCGTCGTGCGGGCGTTCGTGGAGCACAACACCGAGGACGACATGGCACCGGTCGACGAGCGGCTGCGCGACTATGCGCCCGGACGGATCGAGGCCGCGTGGTTCTCCCCGTGCCACTTTCACTTTCACGCGCTGCACCACGGGTACCCGTCGATCCCGCACTATCGGCTGCCGGCGGCGAAAGCCGCCGCAGTCGCCGCCGGCCGATATCCATTTACCGTCGCGCCGGGGTATCTGCGGTCGCTCGTCGAGCATTTCAGGCGGCTCCCGGCGCGGCCGTCGTCGGCGCGCGTGGCGTGACGAACGGACCGGCGACCGACCGCGTGCCGCTCCCCTGCGTCGTCGCCGGCTGCGACTACTGCGGCAGCGCGCGCTGGGAGCCGATCCTCAGCCCGATGCTCGACGACGAGGACATCGAGGCGCTGCCGCTCGCGTTCCGCTCGCTGCGGTTCCGTATCGGGAAATGCATCGATTGCGGCCTCGTCTACCTGCGCGAACGGCCCGACCCGCGCGATCTCGACGTCTACTACCCGGACAGCTACAAGTGCTTCCAGGCGTACGAGAGCCGCGGCGCCATCATGCGGACGCTGGCCCGGCTGGTCGCCCGCTCGAAGCGCCGTCACATTGAGCGCCTGATGCCGGCGGGCACGCGGACACTGCTCGATTACGGCTGCGGCAGTGGCACCTGGCTGTCAGAGCTGCGAAAGACCGGTTGCACCCTGGACCTGGCGGGGACGGACATCTTCGAAGGGCCGCTCGCGTCGCTGCGGGAGCAGGGCATCCGGGCTTTTCGCTGCGACGAAGATGATCTGTTCGATCACGTCGCGCCCGCGAGCGTGGGCGTGGTCCACTTGTTTCACGTGATCGAGCACGTCCCCAGCCCCAAGCGTCTGCTCGCGCGGCTGCGCGACACGCTGGTGCCCGGCGGCGTCATCATCGGCCAGACGCCGAACATTGCCTCGTATGGCTGCCGGTTCTGGGGCGAGTCGTGGAACCAGTGGCACGTGCCGCACCACTTCGTGCTCTTCTCCCACGAAACGCTCGCGCGCCATGCTCAGGCCGCCGGTCTCGAGGTGGTCTCGGTCTCGAGCTCGCTCTCGGGGGCGACCCAGTGGGCCCAATCGGGACTTCGGGCCTGGGCAGCGCGGCGGGGCCGTCCGTTCAAAGGAACGGCTGAGCCGCTCTACCCGCCGCTCATCCTGACCGCCATCCCGCTCGCCACGCTGGAAATGGCGTTCGGCCACACCTGCCACATGGACTTCGTCCTCCGTCGACTCATGGTTTAAGGGGATTCCCTTCCTCACACCGTAGAGGTATGATTCCGCCGCTTTTACATATTTCACAAGTTTTACAAGCTTTACAAGCGTCATCGGTCGGTAGGTCGTAGAGCGAGAAACTTGGCGCCGAATCCTCCGGGTAGAGGGGAGGCGTGTCTCGTCACGTAAACGCGTCATGCTGCGGCCCTGATGCCGCGATACGGCAGGCTGTGATGTCAGTGCCACTCCGAGTGCTTCTCGTCAAGCCGTATCAACCGACACGCCTTCCTATCGCGTGTCCACCGCTCGGCTTGCTGTACCTCGCGTCCACTTTGCGTCAGACCTTTGGATCCGACGTTGAAGTCCGCGTCGTCGATCTGTCGGTTGACCACCGCCGGTATTTCGAGGCTCGCGAGCTCCTGAAGACGTTTCGTCCCGACGTGGTCGGTATCGGCGCGCTGAACTGGGAGGCGGAGGAAGCCGGCCAGCTCGCCTTGCTCGTGCAGAACGAGTTCCCCGGCACCATCGTCGCCCTTGGCGGGCCCTTCGCGCACCGGAATACGCGGAAGATCTGCGCGACCAACGTCTACGACTGGATCTTCGACGGCGAGGCCGACTGGGGATTCCCGATCGCGTGCCAGCGCTGGTTCCGCGGCGACCGGACGCTCGACGACATCGTCGGTCTGACCTGGCGAGCGGCGGCGGGCGAGCGCTACACGAACAACGCGGACCTGCTGGGCAGCGGGGGCAAGGAACCCGCCGGCGTCGTGGACGATCTCGATGCGATCCCGCTCCCGGCATGGGACATGGTCGACTTCGACAAGTACGCCAAGGTCCGGAACTTCATGTCGCTGCTGAAAGGGAAGCGGTACGCGCCGATCTTCACCTCGCGCGGCTGCCCGTACCAGTGCACGTATTGCCACGACATCTTCGGCAAGAAGTTCCGCTGGCGCTCGCCGGAGAACGTCGCGGCGGAAGTGGCGCTGCTGCGCAGCCTCGGCGTTGACGAGCTGCAGATCGTCGACGACATCTTCAACATGAACCACCGGCGGATGAAGGCGGTGTGTCGCGCGATCGAGCCGTACCGGATGCACATCACCTTCCCGAACGGGCTGCGGTTCGACATCCTGGACGAGGAGGGCTGCGAGGCGCTGGTCAAGGCCGGCACGTATGGCGCGTGCGTCGCCATCGAGACGATCACGCCGCGGCTGCAGAATCTGATCAAGAAGCATCTCAAGGTCGACCGCGCACAGCAGGCGATCGGCTGGATGGCCGACCGCGGCGTCCTGATTCGCGGCTTCTTCATGCTCGGCTTCCCAACCGAGACGGTCGAGGAGATCCAGGCCACCATCGACTACGCGGTCAACAGCAATCTCGCCCAGGCGTATTTCTTCAACGTCGTGCCACAACCGGGGACGCCGCTCTATGACCTGGCCATGCACGAGAACGCCAGCGCCCTCCAGGCCCAGACCCTGCAGGAGTACAACGCGAACACCACGTGGTACGCGGCCGCCTACGGGGTCGACATGCGAAAGGTCATCAAGCGCGCGTACTTCCGGTTCTTCGTGCTCAGTCCGCGGCGCTGGCCGCGCCTCGTGCGGATGATGCCGTGGCGGAGTTTCGTGATGGAGCTCCATGCGTGCTTCAGGCTCTTCGCCTGGCGGAAGCGCATCGAGAGTCAGGCGCTGCCCGAAGCGCTCATGCCGCTCACGGACCTCTACACGCCGGACGAGAGCTTCGTGACCAGCGCGGAAACGCGCAAGCAGCTGCACGTCATCCAATCGATGCCCTGAGCCGTGCCTGTTGCGGATATCGCGCACGCCGCTGGTTCGTCACAGGTCCTGAGGGACTCGTTCGCCCGTGATGGATTCGTCGTCGTCCGTGGCCTGCTGCCGGGGGCGGACGTGATGGCGCTGCGCGCGCGCGCCGAAGCGCTCGTGCAGGACGCTGCGCGCGATGCGTCGCCCTACGTGCAGGTCGCGTTCGACGCCGCCGGCGCCGTGAAGCTGGTCAAGGCGAGCGGGCTGGTGGAGCGCGAGGCACAGTTCCACGACATCGCCACTCGAGATGCCCTCGTCGACGTGGTCGAAACGCTCGTCGGCGTGGGCAGCCGTCGCTTCCGTGACGTGCTCATCGTCAAGCCGGCGCGCACGGGCGGCGTCTTCTCATACCACCAGGACTCGGCCT
>DATMDI010000187.1:0-3627 GCA_035557875.1 Vicinamibacterales bacterium | reverse complement strand
GAGGTCCGCAAGCTCGAGGTGCAGCGCGACATGCTCGCCACCGAAGCCGCGGAAGCCGACCGGGCGCTGTCGGCGGCGAAAGACGATCTGAACGCCACCAGCCAGCGCCTCGAACTGCTCGAACAGCAGCGGCTGCGGGGCCTGCCCGACCTCAGAATGCAGCTCGTCGAGACGTACAAACGCGGACGGAGCGGTTACCTCCGGCTGATGCTCACGGCGGGCGACCTGCGCGGGTTCGCCAGGGCTACCCGCGCGATGACCGCACTGACGTTCCGGCAGGAGCGCGTGCTCAGCGACTTCCGCACGACGCTCGAAGAGCTGCAGAAAGAGCGCGTGATCCTGCAGGCCAAGACGACGGTTCTGGGGACCAGGGATCAGGCGGCCCGGCGCGCGCGTGCGGCGGCCGATCGCGCGGTTGCGGAGCGGGCGGCGCTCATCGAGCGCATCGACTCACAGCGCGATCTCACGGCTCAGTACGTCGGCGAGCTCCAGGTGGCGCGCGACCGGCTGGATCAGCAGGTTGCCGGCCTCGCCGGCGACAATCGCGGCGCGGTGGCGCTGCCGCTGGCGCCGTTCCGCGGCGGCCTCGACTGGCCGGTGAGCGGTGAGGTCGCCAGCCGGTTCGGCCAGCCCACCGGACGGCAGGGCGGGCCGCTGCTCCGCAGCGCCATGGAGATTGCGGCGCCGGAAGGCACGAGCGTCCGCGCCGTGCACGGCGGCACTGTCGGCTATGCCGAGGGCTACACCGGGCTGGGGACCCTGGTCATCATCGACCACGGGGGCAACAACTTCTCCCTTTACGGCTACCTGCTGTCGCTCAACGTCCAACGGGGAGAAATCGTCGAAGCGGGAGGCGAAGTGGGCCGGGTCGGCCCATCTCCAGCCGGGCCGTCGCAGCTCTACTTCGAGCTGCGGATCGACGGCCGTTCGGTCGATCCCGTACAATGGCTGAAGCCTAGGTAAGCGGCGAACCGGCAAGAAGCCGGCTTGCCAGATACTGTTGCGCGGCCCCTCGGAACAGAGGACAGGACTGCATGACGTCACGCACCCGGCTCTGGGTTCTCGCCGTTTCCACGCCGATCATCGCCTTCGCCATCGTCGGCGGGTATCTCGGCCGTGTGCTCGGCGCCGGCAAGGACGACACGCTCCGGCAGCTGCCGGTGTTCGAGGACGTCATCTCGCTCGTCCTCAACAACTACGTCGAAGAAGTGGACGTCCGCCACGCCATGCGCGGCGCGCTCAAGGGGCTGGCCGACGGTCTCGACCCCGACAGCGCCTATCTGACGCCAGACCTGGTCAAGGCGGCCGAAGGCGGGCAAGCCGCCGGCCCCGCCGACGTCGGCCTCGTCCTCACCCGGCAGTATTACCTCCGCATCATCTCGGCCCGTGACGGCTCGCCCGCCGCGAAAGCCGGACTGCGGACTGGCGACTTCATCCGCGGCATCAACGATCGGCCCACGCGCGACATGTCGGCGTTCGAGGGCGCCCGCCTCCTGTCCGGCGCACCCGGCAGCAAGGTGAAGCTGCTGGTGTTCCGTGGCAACGCCGCGGAGCCGCACGACTTGGTACTCACCCGTGAGCGTGTCGCCGGTCCGGACATCACGTCGAAGATGGCGAACGCCACGACGGGCTACGTGCGCGTCGTCGATTTCACGAAGGACACGCCGGCGAAGGTGAAGCAGGCCTTCGAGACGCTGAGCAAGACGGGCGCCGCGAAGTTCGTCGTTGATCTCCGCGGCACGGCCCGCGGCGACATCGACGACGGGCTCGCCACCGCGCGCCTGTTCGTACCCTCGGGCACGCTGACGGTGCGGCAGTCGAAGGATCAGCGCGAGGTGGTTGCGGCCGCGTCCTCGGACGGCGCCCTTCGGGAGCCGGTGGCGCTGCTCGTGAGCCAGGGCACGGCGGGCGCGGCCGAGGTGTTCGCCGCGGCGCTCGATGGCAACGAGCGTGCGGAGCTCGTGGGCGAGCACACGCTCGGACGCGCCGCGCGGCAGCGGCTCGTGAAGCTGCCGGACGGCAGCGGCCTGCTGCTCTCGAACGTACGCTACCTCACGCCGAAGAACGCCGCGATCCACGAGCGCGGCCTCGCGCCCGACGTCGAGGTGGAACAGCCCGAGGTCGATTTCGGGGCCGAGCCGCCGGCTGGCGATCCCACGCTCGACAAAGCGCTCGCGCGCTTCGCGGAAAAGAAAGCGGCCGCGTAGCCGACTCTCCTCTCTGCACCACCTCGTTCTTCCGTTGACAGTGTTTCAGCGCGGGCGTATAACCGCCGCCGGGTGCACATTTCTGCACGCGCGGCGCCTCGCTGCGTATGGTCCTGCCACGGAGGAGCGCGCATGAACAAGACAGAGTTGATTGAGAAGATCGCCAAGAACACTGGTCAGTCGAAGACTGCGGCTGCCGCCGCCGTGGATTCGATGATCGAGGGCATCACCAAGAGCCTGAAGAAAGGTGACTCGATCACCTTCGTCGGCTTCGGGACGTTCTCGACCAGCAAACGCAAGGCGCGCACGGCTCGCAACCCCCAGACCGGTGAAGAAGTCGCGGTCCCGAAGCGGCGCGTTGCCCGTTTCAAGCCTGGCAAGGCGCTGAAGGACGCGGTGCGCTAGCACCGCCTCCGAAGCGCCTTGAAAGTCCCTAGGAAATACTGCGCTGAAGGACGCGGTCCGCTGGTCAGTCGCCTGCTCGCCTCCACCCGCTGTGGATATTCCTGTCCCCGTCCCCGGTCGAGGTTTGTTATACTGAGGGTTCGGTTTAAAGCCTGATTTCACAGCAGGTAAGCACTGCAGGCGCGTAGCTCAGCTGGTTAGAGCGCCTCCCTGACACGGAGGAGGTCAGTGGTTCGAGTCCACCCGCGCCTACCATTTTCACGTTCATGAGCCAGGTCACAGTCACACTACCGGATGGATCCAGCAAGGCTGTGTCCGCGGGCGCGCCAGTGCGCGCCGTCGCGGAGGCGATCTCTCCGCGCCTCGCTCAGGCCGCCCTCGCCGCGGTGGTGAACGACAAGCTGGTGGATCTCTCCCATCCGCTCGCCGCCGATGCCCGCGTGCGCATCGTCACCGACAAAAGCCCCGAAGCGCTGATGCTGACTCGTCACAGCGCCGCGCACCTGATGGCGGCTGCGGTCACCAGTCTCTTCCCCACCGCTCAGTGCGGGATCGGCCCGCCTACCGACGAGGGCTTTTTCTACGACTTCGTCGTGCCGCGGCCGTTCGTCCCCGAAGACCTCGAGGCGATCGAGGCCAGAATGCGCGAGATCGCTTCGAGCGACTTCGTCTACGAGCGGCAGATGTGGCCGCGCGACGAGGCCAAGCGGTTTTTCGGCGACCGTGGTGAGCCGCTCAAGGTGCAGCTGATCGAGGAGAAGACCGAAGGGCAGTCCGAGGTGTCCGTCTACACCATCAAGGACAAAGACACCTTCGTGGACTTCTGCGTCGGACCGCACGTGCCGTCCACCGGCCGGCTCAAGGCGTTCAAGCTGCTGAACGCGTCGAACGCCTACTGGAAGGGCGACGCGCGCAACCAGCCGATGCAGCGGATTTACGGCACGGCGTTCTTCAAGGACGAAGATCTGAAGCAGCATCTGCATCAGATCGAAGAAGCGAAGAAGCGTGACCACCG
>DATMDI010000186.1:0-22328 GCA_035557875.1 Vicinamibacterales bacterium | reverse complement strand
CCGTCCGCGCCCTGGCCACGGGCGCCGCCGTCTTGCCCTTGCGCTGCGGCATTACGCGCACCGCCGCCGGTGACCGGGCCGGGCGTGAGGGGCCGCCGTTCGTATGGTCGTCGGCCACCACGACCACTGTGCCGGGGGCGTTCGACAGCAACTGAAGAATCGAGCGCAGGCCGTCACGCACGTAGGCGATCCGCGTCCGCGCGTCGGACGCGAGCGCGTCGAGAACCTCGGCGACCTCCTGGTCGGCTACCGCCGGCGTGCGAGGCGCCGTTTCTTCCAGCTTGCGCCGGGCGCCAGAAAGCGTCAGCCCGTCGCTGAAGACGAGGCGCTTGATGAGCAGCACCTGATCGACGTCGGCCTGCCGGTACAGGCGCGGGCTGTCGAGCGACTTCTGGACGCCGATGCCGGGGAACTCCTTCTCCCAGGAACGCAGCACGTAGGGCTGTACCTGCGCGATGTCGCAGACCTCCGTGGCCCGAAACAACTTCGGTGTCATCCGGGCCCAGTATAACAGGGGGTCTACGCCCGACCGAAGGCCGGGCAATTAAGCACTGCGCCAGCGAGGCGGAGCCGCCATGCTCGTCGTCCGAGGCGGAACCTCGCCCCTAGCCGTGCTCGGCCGGTTTCCGCCGCCGCGACCGGACTTGAATCCGGATCGGCGTGCCCTCGAACCCGAACGCCTCCCGCAACTGGTTGACCAGGTAGCGCTCGTACGAAAAGTGGAAGCTCGTCGCCACGTTGGTGAAGAAGACGAACGTGGGTGGGGCCACCGCGGTCTGGGCCGCATAGAGGATGCGGACGTGGCGGCGTCCGGGGCTCTGCGGCGGATGGGTCGCCGCAATCTTTTCCACGAGCGTGTTCAGCTGATGGGTTCTCACGCGGGTGCGGCGCGACGCCGCGACGCGGTCGATGGTTTCGAGCAGCTTCGGCGCGCGCTCGCCGGTGGTGGCCGACACGTGCAGGATCGTCGCATAGTCGAGGAACTTGAGCTGCCGCCGCAGCTGCTCGTCGAACAGCTTCACGAAATCGGGGCCCTGCCCCTTCATCAGGTCCCATTTGTTGGCGACGACGATGATGCCCTTGCCCTGCCGGTCCGCCTCGCCGGCGATCGCGGCGTCCTGGTCGGTTGCTCCGGCCGCCGCGTCCACGACCAGCACGACGATATCCGCCGACTCGATCGAACGGCGGGCCAGCAGCACGCTGACCGACTCGACCTGCCCTGACGCGGCCACGCGGCCGGGCCGCCGGATGCCGGCGGTATCGACGATGCGGAACTGGCGCTTGTGCCAGGTGAGAAGGGAGTCCACGGAATCGCGCGTGGTCCCGGGGACCTCGCTCACGATCATCCGCTCCTCACGCAGCAACCGATTGACCAGCGACGACTTGCCCGCGTTGGGCCGTCCGACGATGGCGATGCCGACCTCGCCGGCGAAGGGTGCCGGGCCAGGCGGTACGGCCGGCGGTACGGCCGATTCCGCCGCCGGTTCCGCGCCTGGTTCCGGCTGCGGCTGCGCGTCGGCCGTCAGAGGAGCGTCGGGCAGCGCCTCGAGAATCGCGTCGAACAGGTCGCCCACGCCCTCGCCGTGCTCGGCGCTGATTTCGAACACCGGATCGATGCCCAGCTGGTAGAAGTCGAGCGCGCCGGCGCGCGCCCGCTTGTCGTCCATCTTGTTGATGGTCAGCAACAACGGGCGATCTGCCTCGCGTACGAAGCGTGCGATCTCGCGATCGCCCGGCACCAGACCGTCGCGCCCGTCGCCGACGAGCACGAGCAAGTCGGCATCGGCCACCGCCCGCTGGCCACGCTCCAGCACCAGTGCATGCAAGGGATCTTCGCTGGCGCCGAACATCCCGCCGGTGTCCACCAGTTGGAAACGCCGGCCGCGCCACGTCGCCTCGTGCGTGATCACATCCCGCGTGGTGCCAGGGATTGCGGTCACAATGGCGCGCCGGGACCTGGTCAGCCGGTTGAAAAGGGTCGACTTGCCGACGTTGGGTCGGCCGACGAGCACGACGACGGGGAGGCGGCTGGGCATCAGACGGGGGGAAATCGTGGCGAAATTGACAGGCTAAGTCGCTATCTTTATAGTAGTTACAGTCATCGTCAGCGAGGGCTCGTGATTAAGGTCGACATCGTCAACGAAGTCTCGAAAATCGCCGACATCACCAAGGTCAAGGCTGAGGTGGCGGTGGACGCCGTCTTCGACGCCATGCGGCTGTCGATGCAGCGAGGCGACCGTATCGAGCTTCGGGGCTTCGGCGTCTTCCAGGTCAAGCCGCGCAAACGTGGCATCGGCCGCAACCCGAGAACCGGCAAGGAAGTGCGGATCCCACCCGGTCGAACGATCCGGTTCAAACCGGGTAAAGACCTCCAGAACATCGGCTAGGCGCCCCAAGCGCCTGCCCGCAGCGTTCCTGGAAAAACATGGGCTCTCCCTCGTCCGACGATCTGTTTGGGCCCGCTCGTCCCACTCCGGGCTACGCGGCCCTCAATCGCGACTACGTGCCACCGGCGCTCGAGCCCGACGTCCGCCGACAACCGATTGTCCGTCATCTGGTGCTGTTTGTCGCCACGGTGCTGATGACCACGGTCATCGGAGCCCAGCACTACGCCGGATTTCTGGGCAGCGGTGCGGTGGTCCCGACCGGCTGGGCCCTGTACCAGCACGGGCTGTGGTACAGCGCCGCCGTGCTCGGCATCCTGGGCGCCCACGAGATGGGGCACTACCTGGCGTGCCGCTATTACCGGATCGACGCCTCGCTCCCCTACTTCCTGCCGGCACCGTTATTGGCGGGCACCCTCGGCGCCTTCATTCGCATCCGGCAGCCCATCCCCAACAAGCGGGAACTGTTCGACATCGGCATCGCCGGACCGATTGCCGGGTTTCTGGTCGCGATCCCGGTGCTGTTCATCGGCGTCAGTCTCTCGACCCTGTTCAAGGTGCCGACCACGGGCGAGGTCTGGATCTTCGGTGAGCCGCTGCTGCTCAAGGGGATCATCTGGCTGGTCTGGGGCACGCGCGACGCCGGGTTCGACCTCAACATCCACCCCGTTGCCATCGCCGGCTGGTTCGGCCTGGTGGCGACGCTGCTCAACCTGTTCCCGTTCGGACAGCTCGACGGCGGGCACATTTCCTACGCGGTGCTGGGCCGCCGCAGCACGCAGGTCAGCTACGCGACCATCCTGTGTTTCCTGGCGCTCTCGGTGGTGTCGATGTCGTGGATGGTATGGACCGGCATGATGCTGGTCATGATGTTCTTCTTCGGCCCGCACCACCCGCGCACCCACGACGAGGACATGCCGCTCGACACCGGCCGCCTGTGGCTGGCCGGCTTCGCGGTGGTGATGTTCGTGCTCTGCTTCACGCCGGTGCCGGTCACGTTCGTCGAGCTCGGCGCGGCGAAGCCGTAGGGGCCGGCTGTAGCCGGCCCGCGAGGGCCGCCTGAAGGCGGCCCCCACGTCTGATTTTCTTAAAGCACGCTCAACGGATCGACGTCCACGACCACGCGGCGGCGCACTTCGGGCAGTGACGCCAGCGCGGCTCTCATGGCCTGGCGCATCTTCTCCCGCCGCGCCCCTTTGAGGAAGATCTGCACGCGGTGCTCGCCGCGCAGCCGCGTCAGCGGCGCGGGCGCCGGCCCCAGCACGGCAAAGCTGCCGGCCTGGGCCGCGCCGGCGAGGGCCGTCGCCAGGTCCTGCGCCAGCCGCATCGCCTCGTCGAACGTGCGGCCGCGCACCACGGCGTTGACGAGCGCCAGGAACGGCGGATACCGCAGCCCCTGGCGGTACTCGATCTCGCGCTCGAAGAACGCCGCGTAATCCTGGCGGCAGGCCAGGCGCACGCTGTAGTGCGCCGGGTAGAGCGTCTGCACGATCGCCTCGCCGGTCTGCTCGCCGCGCCCCGCGCGCCCCGCCACCTGCGTGAGCAGCTGGAAGGTGCGCTCGCCGGCACGGAAATCCGCCAGGCCGAGACCGACGTCGGCCGACACCACGCCGACGAGCGTCACGCGCGGAAAGTCGTGCCCCTTGGCAATCATCTGCGTCCCCACCAGCACGTCGAGCTCGCCGGCCGCAAACCGGGTGAGGATGGCGGTGAGCGCGCCACGCTTCCGCACCGCGTCGCGGTCCACCCGCCCCACGCGCGCCGACGGGAAGAGCGCCGCGATCTGCTGCTCCACCTTCTCGGTGCCGAAACCGGCATGCTCCAGGTAGGGGGCGGCGCACTTGCGACACGCCTTGGGCACGGTCATGGAGTAGTTGCAGTAGTGGCAGCGCGCGCGCCAGCCGTTCCGCGCGGTGTGCACGGTGAGCGAGATGCTGCAGTTGGGGCACTCGAAGGTGTCGCCGCACTGGCGGCAGAACACGGCGGTGGCGTAGCCGCGGCGGTTGAGCAGCACCAGCACCTGTTCCCGCCGCGTCAGCCGCTCTTCGATCGACGTTGCGAGCGCGCGGCTGATCACGACGTCCGGCCCCTCCGCGGCGTACTCCTCGCGCATGTCCACCACGCGCACCTCCGCGAGGGGACGGTCGAGCACGCGCCGGGTCAGCACGACCTTGGCGTACTTGCCGGACTGGGCGTGCTGATAGCTCTCCATCGAGGGCGTGGCAGAGCCGAGCACGACCAGGGCGCCCTCTTTCTGCGCGCGCACGATCGCCACGTCACGACCGTGATAGCGCGGCGCCTCCTCCTGCTTGTACGACGAGTCGTGCTCTTCGTCCACGATGACCAGTCCGAGACGCTCGAGCGGCGCGAACACCGCGGATCGGGTGCCGACGACGATGTCCACGTCGCCGCGGCGGATGCGCTGCCACTGATCGTGACGCTCGCCGTCCGAGAGCGAGCTGTGCTGAATCGCCACGCGCTCGGCGAAGGCTCCCCGCACCAGCGCCGACATCGACGGCGTGAGGGCAATCTCGGGGACGAGCAGCAGCACCTGCCGGCCGGCGTCGCGCACCGCGCGCGCCACGCGCAGGTACACCTCGGTCTTGCCGCTCCCGGTCACGCCGTGCAGCAGCGCCACCTTGAAGCCGCCGGCGCCGGCGAGCGCGACGAGCGCCTCGCACACCTCGGCCTGTTCCGGCGTCGCCGGCCGCGCGGCGTCGTAGGCGACGCTCTCGAGCGCCGCACGTCCGAAGGGGTCGCGCTCGTCGGGAGCATCGCGCGACGCGACGAACTGTCCCGCAACCAGGCGCGCGAGCACGGCCGCCGTCACCCCGCGTTCGCGCAACTCCTTGAGCGTCAGCCCGGTGGAACCGGCCAGCGCCTGCAGCGCGGCCCGCTGTTTGGCGGTGAGGCCGGCGCTCTCCGCTGGCGCAGGGCGCGGGCCGGAGAGGCTCTCTTCGAGCGCGGCCATGCCGTGCGCCGTCAGCGACACCAGCTTCCGCGTCTTGTAGCTCGACGCCCGGGCCTTGGCGCCCGGCGGCAGCGCCACCCCAATGGCGTCGCCGATGCCGGCCATGTAGTAGTCGGCCACCCAGGCGCACAGCTCGACGACCGCGGGCGGCAGGAACGGCTGCTCGTCGACGACTTCCTGGATGTCCCGGGCCTCGACTTCGGGCCCCGGCGCCGCGGCCGTGCCGACGACGCAGCCGGTCACGAGGCGGCTGCCCACCGGCACACGCACCCGGACACCGACGGGAGGCGGCGGCCACCCCTCGGGCACGCGATAGGTCAACGCATCGAGCTGTGGAACGGGGACGGCTACGGCAACGAAACGCACGGCGGCCGCAGGCCTGTGATCCGGACGGTCAGCGCGCGGCCGGGTCTGAAGACCCGGCCCTACGGTCGCCGCCGAGCAACTCGCGGACGCGCTTCATGTCTTCCCACACCTCGCGCTTGCTCGACGGGTTCCGCAGCAGGTAGGCCGGGTGATAGGTCGGGATCAGGATCGCGTCGCGGTAGCGGTACTCGCGGCCACGGATGCGCGTGATCGGCTCGGTGGTCTTGAGCAGGCACTGCGCGGCGAACTTGCCCAGCGCCACGATGACCTTGGGCTTGATGACGTCGATCTGGCGGAAGAGGAACGGCTCGCACTGCTCCACTTCGTCGGGCTCGGGGTTGCGGTTCTGCGGCGGCCGGCACTTGATGACGTTGGCGATGTAGACGTCGTCGCGGCGCAGCTCGATGGCTTCGATGATCTTGGTCAGCAGCTGCCCGGCGCGGCCGACGAACGGCTCGCCCTGGACGTCTTCGTCGGCGCCGGGAGCCTCGCCCACGAACATCAGATCGGCGTTGGGGTTGCCGACGCCGAACACCACCTGCTTGCGGCCCAGCGTGTGCAGCTTGCAGCGGCTGCAGTCGGGGCCGATGTCGGCCTTGATGATCGGAAGGCTATCGGGATTTGTCGCACGCATCTCTGAAACAGGGATCAGACTGGCCGCCGCGTCGCCTTCAGGGCGGTCTGAAGACCGCCCTCTACTGGCAGAAGCCGTTCCGTGAGGCGGGTCTGAAGACCCGCGGCCACTGCTGGACAGCTCCGTACGTGAGGCCGGGTCGGCCCCTGCACGTGGGGCCGGATCTTTAGACCCGGCCGAACGAACAGCCGGCTCGGCGCGAGCGCGCCAGAGCGCGTCGGGGTGTACGCCCTCGACACCGAGCTCGGTGAAGTACTCGAGATGATCGCGAAGCGGGTCCTGGGCCATAGGGTGTGACGACGGGCTAGCGGGTGCTGGGCGCAGCCGCGGCGCGGCGCAGGAGCTGTTCCGCGCTGTCGAGAATCACCGCCGCCACGGCGTCCTTGCTCTGCAGCTCCACCGCCTGCTCGCGCTCGGCGGTGACGATGGTCACCGCGTTGGTGTCCACCTCGAAGCCGCGGTCGGAGCGCGACACGTCGTTGGCGACGATCGCGTCGACCCGCTTCCGTGTGCGCTTGTCGCGCGCCTTGCGCACGACGTCGTCGGTCTCGGCGGCAAAGCCGATCAGCACGGGCGTGGCCGACCCGCTGGCGGCGCGCATCGCGCCCACGTCCGCCAGAATGTCCCTGGTGCGCTCGAGCGTCAGCGTCAGCGGCGCGTCCTGCTTGGCGATCTTGCCAGCGGCACGGCGGGCCGGCGCGTAGTCGGCCACCGCCGCCGACATGATCACCAGGTCCATCCCGGCCGCGGCCTGCATCACGGCCTCGTGCATCTCGGCGGCACTGCGAACCCGGACCAGAGCCGCTACCGGCGGCGGCGCAATCGTCGTCGGCCCCGACACCAGCGTCACCTCCGCGCCGCGCTTAGCGGCCTCGGCCGCCAGCGCGAACCCCATGCGCCCGCTCGACCGGTTGCCGACGTAACGCACCGGGTCGATGTCTTCGTAGGTCGGCCCGGCGGTGATCAGCACCTTGCGGCCGCGCAGTGTTTGCTCGGAGGTCTGCTCGGAGGTCTGCTCGGAGGTCTGCTCGGAGGTGTGCTCGGAGGTTGGCTCGGAGATTCGTCCGGACACCGAGCCTGACGCCGTGCGGCCGGCGAGCACGCGCACCGCGGCCTCGACGATGTCGTCGGGCTCGGCCAGGCGTCCCTTTCCCACCCAGCCGCAGGCGAGATAGCCCTCACCGGGTTCGACGAACAACACGCCCCGACGCTGCAGCGTCTCGAGGTTCTGCCGCACGGCGGCGTGGGCCAGCATGTTCGAGTTCATGGCCGGCGCCACGAGGACGGGCGCCCGGGTCGCCAGGTAGAGCGAGGTGAGAAAGTCGTCGGCGATTCCGTTGGCGAACTTGCCGATGACGTTGGCCGTGCACGGCGCCACCAGCAGCAGGTCGGCGTGATCGGCAATCGCGATGTGCTCGATGTCGGCGTTCATGCCTGGACGCCACTGTGACGTGATCACCGGATGCCGGGTGATCGCTTCGAACGTGAGCGGCTGAACGAACCGCCGCGCCGAACGCGTCATCACCGCCTGCACGTCGTGGCCCCGCTTCTGCAGCCCGCGGCACACTTCGACGGCCTTGTAGGCGCCGATGCCGCCGGTCACGCCGAGCGCGATGAGAGCCATCAGGTGTCCTTGGTCTGGAACGTTTCGATGATCGTCTCGGCGTCGCCGCGCATCGCCTTCACCCGCGCCCGCTCCGCCATCACGATCGCGCGCATGCGGTTCACCGCGCCGTCGAGGTCGTCGTTCACGACCACGTACTCGTACTGCGCGAACTCCCCGACCTCGGTGCCGGCGACGGCGAGCCGGCGCCGGATCTGCTCCTCGGTGTCCTTGCTGCGCCCGCGCAGGCGGCTCTCGAGCACCCCCGCCGACGGCGGCAGCACGAAGACGCCCACGGTTTCGATGCCGCGGCCACGCACCTGGCGCGCGCCCTGCACGTCGATGACGAGCACCACGTCCTCGCCCGCCGCCAGGAACTCCTCGGTATCGGCGCTGCCGGTGCCGTAATAGTTGCCGAACACGTCGGCCCACTCCAAGAACGCGTTCTCGGCGGTCATCGCCTCGAACTGCTCGCGGCTGATGAAATTATAGTCAACGCCGTCCTGCTCGCCGGCGCGCGCGCGGCGCGACGTGTACGAGCGCGAGAGCCGCAGCCGCGGCACTACCTGCACCAGCCGCTCGACGATGGTGGTCTTCCCGGTCCCCGATGGGGCCGACACGATGAAGAGCAGGCCGCGCCGGCTACTCGACATTCTGGACCTGCTCGCGCATCTTCTCGAGCTCGGCCTTCGCCGTAATCACGAGCTCCGAGACGCGCAACCCGTCGGCCTTCGATCCGATCGTGTTGATCTCGCGGTTCATCTCCTGCAGCAGGAAGTCGAGCTTGCGGCCGCAGGCTTCCGCATTGTCGGAGAGTGCGCCCCAGTGCAGCAGGTGGCCGCGGAACCGAGTCACCTCCTCGGAGATGTCGGACCGGCCCGCGGCACGGACGATCTCCTGGGCCACGAGCATTTCGTCCACGGGTATGTCGGAGGCGAGCTCCCTGACGCGCTCGCGCAGCCGCGCCTCCACGCCGGATCGCCCTTCGAGCGCGGCGGCATCGAGCCGATTCACCAGGCCGGCCAGCAGCTCGCGGCGGCCCTCGAGGTCGGCGCGCAGGTGGTCGCCCTCACGGATGCGCATGGCGTCGAGGTCGGCCAGCGCCTGCTCGAGCGCGGCTTCAACGCTGGCCGCGACCTGGGCCACGACCGCCGGATCGGTTTCGGGCGGCCGGTCGCGCACGCTCATCGCCTGCGGCACCCGCAGCAGGTCGCCCGGTGTCAAGGCTCCGGCCACCAGCCCGCGCTCGCGCGCCCGCTCGATCGCGGCGACGAGCGCGTTGACCACGTCCTCGTTCAGCTCGACCGTCGGCGCCAGCACGGTCCGCAACTGCAGGCTGATGGCCACTTCCACCCGGCCGCGGGCCAGCCGCTTCTGCAGCAGGCCCCGCACGCGCGACTCGATGTCGGCCAGGCTCTGCGGGATGCGGAGCTGGACGTCGAGGAAACGATGGTTCACCGTCTTGACGGTGACGCCGATCGTCGCCCGCTCGTCCTCGTGGGTCAGCGACGCGAATCCGGTCATCGATTTGATCATGTCGTCGCCGGCCCCGGCGGATCTTCCTGCAGCTGCAATTCGTACAGTTTCGCATACGCCCCGCCGCACGCGAGCAACTCGTCGTGGGTGCCGGCCTCGACGATGCGCCCGTGCTCGAGCACCACGATGGCGTCGGCGCGCCGGACCGTGGAGAGCCGGTGGGCGATCACGAACGAGGTCCGGTTACGCATGAGCGTCGAGAGCGCCTCCTGCACCAGCATCTCCGACTCGGCATCGAGCGACGAGGTTGCCTCGTCGAGGATGAGGATCGGGGAATCGCGCAGCAGCGCCCGGGCAATCGCCAGCCGCTGCCGCTGGCCGCCCGACAGGCGCTGGCCGCGCTCGCCGATCTGCGTGTCGTAGCCATCGTCGAGCCCCACGATGAAGTCGTGCGCGTGGGCGGCGCGCGCCGCCGCCTCGATGTCGGCCATCGTGGCCGCCGGACGCCCGAAGGCGATGTTGGTGGCGATGGTGTCGTCGAAAAGGACGGTTTCCTGCGTGACGATGCCGATCTGCGCCCGCAACGACGCCAGGGTCACATCGCGGATGTCCACGCCGTCGATCAGGATCGACCCGCCGCTCACGTCGTAGAAGCGCGGCAGCAGGTTGACGAGCGTCGTCTTGCCGGCGCCGCTGCGGCCGACGATGGCAAGCATCCGCCCGGCCGGCACCATCACGTTGACCCCGTCGAGCGTTGCGCCGTCGGCCCCCCCGTAGGTGAACTGGACGTCTCGGAATTCGATACCGCGGCGGAACGGCGCCACCGGCGGCGCCCCCGGACGGTCCTCGACCTCACTGTGCGTGTCGAGGATGGCGAAGATGCGCTCGGAAGCGGCGAGCGCCTGCTGGATGTTGGCGTTGACCCGGCTCAGTTTCTTGGCCGGCGCGTACATCATGAAGAGTGCGGTGACGAAGGCGACGAAATCGCCCGGGGTCAGCCGGCCCGACGTGATCTCCTTGCTGCCGAACCACAGCGCGCCCACGAATGCCACGCCGCCCATGAACTCCATCAGCGGCGGCAGCGCGCTCAGCGCGCTGGTCACCCGCATGTTGGTGCGGTAGAGATAGAGTGCCGCCACCTCGAACTTCGACGCCTCGCGGGCTTCGGCGCCGAACGCCTTGACGATGCGGTGTCCCGTAAACGCCTCGGCGCTCACGTGCGACAGGTGCTCGAGCGCTTCCTGGCTGCGCCGCGTGGTGCGGCGAACGCTCTGCCCGAGCCGGACCAGCGGGTAGACCACCATCGGCGCGCCCGTGAGGCACACGATCGCCAGGCGCGCGTCCATATAGACGAGCAACCCCGCGAAGAAGACGATCGAGAGCGACTCCCGCATCAGATCGCCCACGGTCTCCGACACCGCGTTCTGGATCTGGGCCACGTCGTTGGTGATTCGCGACATGAGCCGGCCCGTGGTCTGACTGGAGAAGAACGCCGCGGACTGGCGCAGGATGTGCCGGAAGAGGACGTTGCGCAGATCGCGAACGACGCGCTGGCCCACGCCGGTCATCAGGTAGGCCGACAGGTAGGCGCCGACGCCTTTGCACAGGTAGAGGCCGAGGATGAGCGAGGCCACCAGGCCCAGCGATCGGCCCGTGGGCAGCACCTCGTCGAAGATCGGTTTGATGAGATAGGCGATCCCGGCGGACGCGATACCGTAGACGACCATCGCCACGATCGCACCGGCCAGCCGGCCGCGATAGGGCCTGGCGAACTCGAGCAGCCGGAGGAACGCGTTCACTCTCCAAACCGATATTTCAACAGCACCCAGACCGCGACGATGCCGTCGCGCCAGCCAATCTTCTTGCCCTCGTCGTAGCCGCGGCCGTCGTACGAGATCGGCACCTCGTAGACGCGCAGCTTGCGCCGGAAGATCTTCGCCGTGAGCTCGGGTTCGATGCCGAACCCGTTCGACTCGAGCGTCATCGACCGCAGCACCTCCGCCCGCATCACTTTGTAGCAGGTCTCCATGTCCGTCAGCATCGTGTTGTACAGGACATTGGTGAGGAGCGTGAGGATGCGATTCCCCAGGTAATGGGTGAAGAGGAAGACGCGGTGGCGCCCGAGAAACCGCGAGCCGTAGACGACGTCGGCCCGGCCGTCGCAGATGAGCTCGATCAGCTGCGGCAGTTCCTCGGGCGAGTACTCGAGGTCGGCATCCTGGATCACCACCAGGTTGCCGGTCACCACCTCGAACCCGCGCCGCAGGGCCGCGCCCTTGCCCTGGTTGCGCGCCTGGTGCAGCAGGACGAAGCCCAGTTCGGTCTGCAGCTTCGCCAGCAGATCGCGGGTGCCGTCGGTGGAGCAGTCGTCCACGACCACGAGCTCGACCCGCACCGGAAGGGCGAGAACGCGGCGGATGACCTCCTCCACCGTCGTCAACTCGTTGAACACCGGCATCACGACGGAGAGCAGCGGATCGTGCAACGCGCCGCGGAGCCTTGCCATCAGCAGGCTTCTGCGGGCGCGATCGAGCGCAGGGTGCGGAACCACCGCCACGCGTCGCCGACGATCGTGTCGATGTCGGGCCGCTGCGGCACCCACCCCAGGTCCTGCCGCGCCAGTGCCGCCGAGGCATAGAGCACCGCCGGGTCGCCCTCGCGGCGCGGGGCCTCGCACGCCGCCACCCGCCGGCCCGTCACCCGTTCCACCGCCGCAATCACCTCGCGGACCGAGGTGGGCCGCTCGGTGCCGAGGTTGTACGACCGCGACGCGCCCCCCGCCTCCAGGTGGCGGAGCGCGAGCACGTGCGCGTCGGCCAGATCGCCGACGTGGATGTAGTCGCGAAGACAGGTGCCGTCCGGCGTCGGGTAGTCGGTCCCCAGGATGTGGAACGGCGCCCCGCCGGTCGCGGCTTCGAAAGCGCGCGGAATGGCGTGAATCTCGGGGCTGTGGTCCTCGCCGATGTCGCCCGCGGGATCGGCCCCGGCGGCGTTGAAGTAGCGCAGGCGAATCGAGCGCAGCTCCCAGCCGCGCTCGTAGTGCGGAAGGGCCTGCTCGATCGCCAGTTTGGTCTGCCCGTAGGCGTTGATCGGCGCCGTCGGATGGGTCTCGCGAATCGGCGTCTCGACCGGCTCGCCGTAGACGGCGCAAGTCGAGGAAAACACGAATCGCCGGCACGACTCGGCGTGCATCGCCTCGAGCGTCGCCAGCGTGCCGAGGACGTTGTTGCGGTAGTAGCCGACCGGATCGCGCACCGAATCGTTGACGTTCAGCCAGGCGGCGAAGTGCATGACCGCGACAGCGCGCGTCTCGCGGAGCGCGCGCCGCACCGCGTCCACGTCGCCGATGTCGCCTTCGATGAGCGGGGCGCCGAGCGTGGCGGCGCGATGGCCGGCCGATAGATTGTCGTAGACGGTGACGCCGTAACCGGCGGCGCGCAGGGCCTTCACGGCGTGGCTGCCGACGTAGCCGGCGCCCCCGGTCACGAGCACCTGGCGCGGGTCAGCGGCGGCCAATGGAGTAATAGGTGAAGCCGCTCTGCTTCATCTGCGCCGGCACGAACAGGTTGCGCCCGTCGAAGATGACCGGTGTCTTCATCAGCGAGCGCATCCGCTCGAAATCGGGGCGGCGGAACTCGTTCCACTCGGTGACGATGGCGAGGCCGTCGGCGCCCTTGAGGGCGCCATAGTTGGCCTCGGCATAGGTGACGCGGTTGCCGAACAGCTTCTTGGCCACCCCCATCGCCTCGGGATCGTACACCTGCACCGTGGCCCCGGCCTGGAGCAGCGACTCGATCAAGGGGACCGACGGCGCCTCACGCATGTCGTCGGTCTTCGGCTTGAAGGCCAGGCCCCAGACGGCGATGACCTTGCCCTTGAGGGTGCCGAAGTGCTTCTTCATTTTCGCGGTCAGGCGCGTCTTCTGGGTCAGGTTCACCGCCTCCACCGCCTGAAGGATGCGGAAATCGTACTCAGCGTCCCCGGCAAAGCGCATCAGCGCCTTGACGTCCTTGGGGAAACAGCTGCCGCCGTAGCCGACCCCCGGGAAGAGGAACGAGCTGCCGATACGCCGATCCGAGCCGACCGCCCGCCGTACCTGATCCACGTCGGCGCCGACCGCTTCGCACACGTTGGCGACCTCGTTCATGAACGAGATCCGGGTCGCGAGCATGGCGTTGGCGGCGTACTTGGCGAGCTCGGCGCTGGCGCAGTCCATCACCATGATCGGCGCGTCGGTGCGGGTGAACGGCGCGTAGAGCTCGAGCATCAGCTCCCTGGAGCGGTCGTCCTCGGCGCCAATCACCACCCGGTCGGGCTTCATGAAGTCGTCGATGGCGGCGCCCTGTTTCAGGAATTCCGGATTGCTGACGACGCTGAACGGGTGGGTGGTCTCGCGGCGGATCACCTCGCGGACGCGCGCCGCGGTCCCTACTGGCACCGTGCTCTTGTTGACGATCACCTTGTAGCCGTTCATCGCCTTGGCGACGTCCTTGGCCACGGCGAGCACGTGCTGCAGGTCGGCCGAGCCGTCTTCTCCCTGAGGCGTACCGACGGCGATGAATACGACGGCCGAATCGCGGACCGCCTTGGGCAGCGCCGTGCTGAACGTCAGGCGGCCTTCAGACCGGTTGCGCCGGAGCAACTCCTCGAGCCCTGGCTCATAGATCGGCACCTTGCCTTTGGTCAACGCCCGGATCTTGGTGGCGTCCTTGTCCACGCAGACCACGTCGTTGCCGCTCTCGGCAAAACACACGCCCGCCACGAGGCCGACGTACCCCGTCCCTACGACCGCGATTCTCATGTCTCTCCGTCATGGCTCCGCCCCGGCGCCGCCGCGGAACGGGACGACATCCTGCCGCTCGCGAGCCGACCCCCGAGTAGAGCGAGGCCGTCGCCTCGCTAGCAGACGCTATCATACCGGCTGAGATGCGGGTCCTGGTGGACTACCGCCCCGCGCTGCGTGCCCGCACCGGGGTCGGTGAATATATGCACGAGCTCGTGCGCGCGTACACGACCGCGCACCCGGCCGACGAGGTGGCGGTGTTCACGAGCTCGTGGGCCGATCGTCCCGCACCAGGCACGGGCGCCGCGCTCCGGGCCCGCGTCGTCGATCGCCGTGTCCCGGTGTCGGTGCTGAACTATCTGTGGCACCGCACGGAGTGGCCGCCGGTCGAATGGCTGGCCGGCGACGCCGACGTTGTCCATGCCGCCCATCCGCTGCTCATTCCAGCCGCCCGCGCCGCCCGCGTGGTCACCGTGCACGATCTCTTCTTCCTCACCCACCCCGAGTCCACCACCGCGGAGATTCGCCGCGACTACGCGGCGCTGGCGGCCTCGCACGCGCGGCGCGCCGACGCGGTCATCGCGGTGTCGCAGTACACGCGGCGGCAGGTCATCGAGCGGCTCGGCGTGGACGAGCGTCGCGTGCACGTCTGCTCATCGGGGGCGCGGGCCTGGGCGCGGCTCGGCCAGGCGCCGAACGTGCCCTCCGGCGGATACGTCCTGTTCATCGGCACCCTCGAGCCGCGTAAGAACCTCGGCGTCCTGCTCGACGCCTACGAACGCCTGGCGGCCCGCGGCGTCAAGGCGGCGCCGCTACGCATCGCCGGCGGCGCCGGCCCTGGCGCGGACGCGTGGCTCGCCCGCATCCGGCGGCCGCCGCTCGACGGGCTGGTGCAGTACCTCGGCTACGTGGCCGACAGCGATCGCGAAGCGCTCTACGCCGGCGCCAGGACCCTGGTGCTGCCGTCGCTCGACGAGGGGTTCGGGCTTCCTGCCCTCGAAGCCATGTCGGCCGGTGTTCCTGCCGTGGTATCGAACGCCGGGGCGCTCCCCGAAGTCGTCGGCGACGCCGCCGTCGTGTTCAACCCGACCGACGCCGATGCCCTCGCCTACGCGCTGGGCCGCCTCGCCGTCGACGACGCCTGGGCGCGCGAACGGGCCGCCGCCGGACTGGCGCGCGCGCGCGCTTTCACGTGGGACGCGTCGGCGCGAGCGCTGCGGCGCATCTACGACGAGGCGGTCGCCCGCCGCGCGGGGCACCCTGGTGCGGCGGCCGCCGCGCCGCCTGCCGCCCGCGCCGTCAGCTGATGCGCATCGCCATCGACGCCCGCGAACTGTCGGGCCGCGCGACCGGTGTCGGCCGCTACGTGGCGGAACTGCTGCGCGCGTGGGACACCATGCCTGGAGCGCTCACCCACGAGTTCGTGTTGTGCGCGGCCGGCTCGATCACGACGCCGCCGACCACTCGACTGCGCGTCACCGTTGCCACCGCGGAGGGCAGCGGACCGTGGTGGGAACAGCGGGTCCTGCCGCGCCTGGTCCGCCAGACCGGCGCCGACGTGTTGTTCGCACCGGCGTACTCGGGTCCGCTCTTTCCGGGTGTGCCGATGGTGGTCACCGTCCACGACGTCTCATTCGCCGCCCACCCGGAGTGGTTCGCGCCGAAAGAAGGCTTCCGCCGGCGCCTCACCACGCGGCTGGCCGTACGCCGCGCGCGGCGCGTACTGACCGTGTCGGGCTTCTCCAAGCGCGAGATCGTGCGCTGCTTCGGCATCGACCCGGCCAAGGTGGATGTCGTCTACTCCGGCGCGACGCCGTTCCCAGGAGTCGCGGCTGAGGGCGGGTCTGAAGACCCGCAGCCAACTGCAACGCTCGCGGCTCAGGGCGCGCCTGGAGGCCCGCAGCCACGTACGGCGCGGGTGCTGTTCGTCGGCTCGGTCTTCGCGCGGCGTCATGTTCCCGAGCTCATCGAAGGCTTCTCGCGCCTGGCGCATCGGCGGCCGGAGGTGACGCTGGATATCGTCGGCGACAACCGCAGCCGGCCTGCCGTCGATCTCGCTGCCCTGGTGCACGCCGCGAACGTGGACGGGCGCATACGGTTGCGCGACTACGTGAGCGACGCCGAACTGGCCGCGCTCTATAGCGGTGCCACGGCTTTCGCCTTTCTGTCGGAGTACGAAGGCTTCGGCCTGACGCCGCTCGACGCGCTGGCCGCGGGTGTGCCGATCGTCGTGCTCGATACCGAGGTGGCGCGCGAGATCTACGGACCGGCGGCGATCTACGTGCCGTCGCCGGACCCGGCACTGGTGGAAGCGGCGCTCGAGGCGGTGATCTTCGATCCCGCGGCCCGCGCGAGCGTGCTCGACGCGGCGCCCGCCGTCCTCGAACGCTACTCCTGGCACGAGTCCGCGCAGCGGACGCTGCAAGCGCTGCTCGCCGCGGCGGGGCGCTGACGACGTGCCGAGGCTCGCGATCGTCATCGTCACCTACAATTCGGCGGCCGAGATCGCCGCCTGTCTCGCCGCACTGCCCGCCGCCGCCCGGCAGACCCCATACGACGTCGTGGTGGTGGACAACGCCTCAGCGGACGGTACGGCCGCGCTGGTGCGCGCCGCGCACCCGGAGGCGCAGGTCATCGACGCGGGCGGCAATCTCGGCTTCGCGCGCGCCAACAACCTCGGGATCCGCGCCACCAGCAGCGAGCTGGTGCTGCTCCTCAACCCCGACACGATCCCGGGCACCGGCGCCATCGACACGTTGGTCGGCGTGCTCGACGCGGACTCGCGGATCGCGGTCGCCGGCCCGCGCATCGTCGACCGGGGTGGGAGGGCCGAGCTGTCGTTCGGAGCGATGATCGATCCGCTGGCGGAACTGCGGCAGAAGCTGTTGACACGCGGCCACGACCGCGACTGGCCCGTGGTCTCGGCGCAGGTCGAGCGGTGGGCCCGGGAACCCGGGTTTCCCGATTGGGTGAGCGGCGCCTGCCTCCTCATCCGCCGCGTCAGCCTCGAGCGCGCCGGCCTGCTGGACGAACGCTTTTTTCTCTACACCGAGGACGTGGACCTGTGTGCCGCGGTGCGAGCACAGGGGAGCCTGGTCCGCTTCTCCCCCGAAGCGCAAATCATGCACGCGCGCGGGGCCTCGCGAGCGACGGCCCGGAGCGCCGCCGACCAGGCTTATCGACGCAGTCAACTGGCGTTCTACCGTAAGCACCATCCCGCGTGGGCGCCCATGCTCGTGGCGTACCTCAAGCTTCGCGGACGATTTCCCGATAGGTCGAAACAGGACCATTGAGCCCGCTGCCAGCCTTCCGGCTGCAGGCCATGACCCGTTTCGACACATGGATACTGCCCGCTCCGAAGCTGCCGGCTGGGACTGCCCCGCGTGCGATCGCCGCGTGCCCGGACGTATCCGTGCCTGCCGGTGCGGGTTCGAGCAGCCGGGCGCAGACGTCCCCCCGGGCGACGACAGCAACGGCTCGCGCCCGTGGGCCGTGGGCCTGCCACTTCTGGGCGTCGGCCTCGTGCTCGGCGCGGCACTCGCGCTCTACCCGTGGCAGACCGCGCCGGCGGCGGCGCCAACGGCTTCCCCCGTCCCACCGGCGGCCTCGGTGACCGTGCACGTGCCCGACGCCGCCGAATCGGCACCAGTCGAGACCGCGACGGTGGCCGAGGAACCCAAGCCCGAGCCACCTCCCTCGCCCACCGTCGAGCAGCCCGAGGCGCCGCGGCTCGAGGACCTCGTCAGCCGCGTCGTGCCCGCGGTGGCGTTCATCCAGGCGGGCCAGAACCGCGGCACCGGCTTCTTCATCGCGCGCGACAAGGTGTTGACCAACGCTCACGTTGTCGGCGGCCAGGGCAGCGTGCGCCTGCAGGTGGGCGACGCCAGCTATTCGGCGCGCGTCGTCAACACCTCCACCGGCAGCGACCTCGCAGTGCTGCAGGTCTACAACAGCAACCCCGCCCAGCCGGTGCTCACGCTCGGCTCGGTGTCGGGCGCGCGGGTCGGCGAGGAGGTGATTGCCGTCGGGTCCGCCCTTGGCGTGCTCTCCAACACCGTCACCCGTGGAATCGTCAGCGCCGTCCGCAAGGCCGGCGCCGTGACGCTGATCCAGACCGATGCGGCGATCAATCCGGGCAACAGCGGCGGCCCGCTCGTCAATCGCGCCGGGCAGGTGATCGGCATCAACTCGCTGCGCGCCGGCCAGCAGGCCGAGGGCGTGGCGTTCGCCGTCGCGATCGACCACGCGACGCAGCTGCTCAACGGCGAACGCGTCACCGACACGCAAACCCCGCTCGGCAGCCTCACGCAGATCCTCGACGGCCGTTCGGACGGCGATCAGCAGCGGGCGCGAGGCGAGCAGGAGTATGGACGGCTGCTCGAGGCCGCCGCGCGCGCGGCCGCCGAGCTCGACTCACTGTGGACCCGCTACGCTCCGGGCTGCGTCGTGACTGCCGCGACAGCCGCCGGCGATCGCCCCTGGTTTGCCGTCTACACGGCCGGCGGCGTTCGCCTCGGCACGTCGTCCACGGTGGACTGCACCCAGTGGTACGACGCGATGAAGACCCGCGCCGACTCGTTCCGTGGCGAGGTGGAGAAAGCCGCCGAGCTCGCGCGCCAGCGCGGCGTCTTCCCCGGCACCGCCCGCGACCTGAGAAGACGGTACCGATTGCAGTGGAGCGGGTGGGATCGCTAGGCTCTCGGCTCTCGGCTTCCGGCCTGCCGGGCGGGTCTAAAGACCCGCCCCTACGAAAACACTCCATCAATCTTGTGTCGAGGCAGGTCTTCGGACCTGTCTGCACGCCCGAAGCCGGGAGCCGGGAGCCGGAAGCCTGCCATAATCGCTCCGATGCGCGTTGCGATCGATGCCCGCAAGCTCCACGACTTCGGCATCGGCACCTACATCCGCAATCTGCTGCGGCACCTCGCGCGGATCGACACGACCAACGAGTACGTGCTGCTGTGCCACCAGCACGACCTCGAGGTGGCGGGTACGCTCGGCCCGAACTTCCGGGCGGTCCTCGAGCCGTCGCCCAACTATTCCGTGCGCGAGCAGTTCCACGTGCCATTCGTGCTTCGCCGCGAGAAGCCCGACGTCTACCACGCGCCGCACTACGTGTTGCCGCCGGCGGTGTCGTGCAGGTCGGTGGTGACCATCCACGACTGCATTCATCTGATGTTCCCGCAGTACCTGCCGAGCCGGATGGCCTATGCCTACGCCCGCTCGGTGATGTGGGCAGCTGCCCGGCGCGCGCAGTCGATCATCACGGTGTCGGAGGCGTCCAAGCGCGACATCCTCCACTTCTTCAACGTGCCGCCGGAGAAAGTGGTCGTAGTGCCGAACGCGATCGACGAGCGGTTCCTGGTGCCGCCGCCGGATATCGAGCTGGCGCGGGTGCGCGAGCGCTACCAGCTGCAGCACGGCTTCGTCCTCTACGCCGGCAACATCAAGCCGCACAAAAATCTGGTACGGCTCATCGAAGCCTTCAGCCAGATTCGTCAGGGACCGTTCCAGGAGTTGAAGCTCCTCATCATCGGCGATCAGATCTCCAAGCTGCCGGCGCTGCGCCGCGCGGTGCACCAGCTCAAGCTCCACAAGCACGTGCGCTTCCTTGGCTACATCCCGGACGAGACCCTGGCGGTGCTCTACCGCAGCGCCGAGGTGTTCGTGTTCCCCTCGCTCTACGAGGGCTTCGGGCTGCCGCCGCTGGAGGCGATGGCCAGCGGCACACCGGTTGTGACCTCGAACACCTCCTCGCTGCCCGAGGTGACGGGCGGCGCGGCGGTGCTGGTGGACCCCTACGACGTCGGCTCGATCGTGGACGGCGTGCGGCGCGTGCTCACCGATCCGTCGCTGGCCGCCGAACTGCGGCGCAAGGGTCCGCTGCGGGCGCGGGAGTTCTCGTGGGCGCGCTCGGCGGCCAAGACCCGCGAGCTCTACGAAGTGGTTGCCGGGCGGCACGCCTGAGGCCGTGAGAGTCGCCCTCGTCCACGACTGGCTCACGGGTATGCGGGGCGGCGAGAAGGTGCTCGAGGTGTTGTGCGAGCTCTTTCCCGACGCCGACCTGTTCACGCTCGTGCACCGCCGCGGCAGCGTCTCGCCGACGATCGAGCGCCACCGCATCACCACCTCGCTCGTGCAGCGGCTGCCGCTCGGCACGGCGCGGTATCGCGCCTACCTGCCCCTCTTCCCGTTCGCGATCGAGCAGTTCGCGCTCGACGGCTACGACCTCGTCATCAGTTCCAGCCACTGCGCCGCCAAGGCGGTGGTAGTGCCGGGCCGGGCCCGCCATATCTCGTACTGCCATTCACCGATGCGCTACGCCTGGGATCAGTTCGACGAGTACTTCGGGCCGGCGCGGGTCGGCCCGTGGATGAGCCGTTGGTGCTATCGCCCGCTGCTGGCGCGCCTGGCCCGATGGGACGCGGCCACGGCGCCGCGCGTCCATCGCTTCCTGGCCAACTCGCGCCATGTTGCGGGGCGGATCCGGCGATACTACAATCGTGATTCGACGGTTGTGTATCCCCCTGTCGACACTACGTTCTTCCTCCCCAGTCCTGCCGGCTCCACGGCGTCCACTGGCGCTGCCGCGCTGGTCGTGTCGGCGCTCGTCCCGTACAAGCGGGTGGACCGCGCCATCGAAGCCTGCGCGCTGGCGGGGCTACCGCTGCGCATCGCCGGCGACGGGCCGGACCGCGACCGGCTCGCGCGGCAGGCAGGCGGCGGCGTGACCTTTCTCGGCCGCGTCAGCGACGAAACCCTGCGCGACGAGTATCGGGCTGCCCGGGTCGCGATCCTCCCCGGAGAAGAGGATTTCGGTATCGCCCCGCTGGAAGCGCAGGCGTGCGGCACACCGGTGGTGGCGCTCGCCCGGGGCGGCGCGCTCGAGACCGTCAAGAACGGGCACACGGGGCTGCTCTTTCCCGAAGCAACGGCCGAGTCGCTGGCCGAGACGCTGCGCGCGGCGCTCCGCTGGAGCTTCGACCCGTTGCGGATCCGCGAGCACGCCGAGGGGTTCTCGCGCCAGCAGCACGCGGCCCGTCTGCGCGCCGTGATCGACGACACTCTCGCCAGCCCGGCCGGGCGGCAATGGTAAAGCGCTACAACCGGCTGCTCGTTGCGTTCTACGTCCTCACCGACGCCCTGCTGGCGATGTGGGCGTTCGTGCTCGCCTATGGCGTCCGCTTCGAGAGCGGCCTCATCCCGGTGCCGAAGGGCTATCCGCCGCTCGAACAGTACCTGCACGTGCTGCCGTTCGTGGCCGTGCTCACGCCGCTCGCGTTCCAGATCCAGGGCGTCTACCGCCTGCGCCGCGGCCGCTCGCGGGTGGACGACTTCTTCGCGGTGCTCATCGGCAGCATCCTCTCGGTCGTCTTCGGCGTGGTCTCGACCCTGTACGTCCAGGCCTACTACGCCTCCGACGCCGCGCGCAGCACCGGCGCCTACCAGGTGTCGCAGCTCGTCTGGGCGCTGTTCCTCGTGTTCAGCGTCGCCTTCACCTACGGGTCGCGCGAGTTCGTCCGCGAACTGCTCGAGCGGCGCTGGCGCGCCGGAATCGGCCTCAAGCGCGTGCTCATCGCCGGCGCCGGCGATCTCGGGCGGCTGGTGGCCGATCGCATCCTGCAGCACCGCGAGCTGGGCTATCAGGTGATCGGCTTCATCGACGACCGCGCCGGCGGCGACCACATCGGCTACCGCGGCCTGCCGTTGCTCGGCACGCTGGCCGAGGTGGCCGAC
Source organism: Vicinamibacterales bacterium (assembly GCA_035557875.1). Classification (GTDB taxonomy): domain Bacteria; phylum Acidobacteriota; class Vicinamibacteria; order Vicinamibacterales; family UBA2999; genus DASYRM01. The sequence continues at coordinate 374 of DATMDI010000186.1, read as the reverse complement.
ATCGCCCAGCGGGAGCGCATCGATCACCTCTACGTCGCGCTCGCCCTCGACGAGCACCCGAAGCTCCTCGACCTGATGGACACCGCCAACCGCGAGTGCATCGACGTCAAGGTGGTGCCCGACCTGCTGCAGTTCATCGCGCTGCGGGCGCGCCTCGAGGACCTCGACGGCCTCCCGGTGATCAACGTCAACGACGTGCCGTTGCAGGGCTTCAACGCCTGGGTGAAGCGCGCGCTCGACATCGTGCTGTCGGCGGCGGCCCTGGCCGTGCTCGCGGTGCCCCTGGCCATCATCGCGGCGCTCGTGCGCTGGACGTCGAAGGGCCAGGTCTTCTACCGTCAGGAGCGGATGGGGCTCGACGGCCGCGCCTTCAC
>DATMDI010000185.1:0-4958 GCA_035557875.1 Vicinamibacterales bacterium | reverse complement strand
ATGTACCAAGGGTGGGCCGAGCCCGGCATTCCGCCGGGGCACATCGTGAAGTACTACGCGCAGGTGCAGGCCCAGACGCTGACGGCCGCGACCAGCGTGCGGCTGTTCATGGTGCCTGGCATGGGCCATTGCGGCGGCGGCGACGGGGCCAGCACCTTCGACATGGTGACGGCGCTGGACGGCTGGGTCGAGAGCGGCACGGCCCCCGAACAGATTCCCGCGTCGCGCGTACGCAACGGCAAGGTCGATCGCACCCGGCCGCTGTGCGCCTACCCGCGCTACGCCCGCTACTCGGGATCGGGGAACGTCGACGACGCGTCGAACTTCGTCTGCGAGCTGCCGTAGACGGGGGGGCCGGCTTGACGTGGCGGCCGGCTTTAGCCTGGCTTTAGCCGGCCCTGGGCCGCCTGAAGGCGGCCCCCACACCTACTGCTGACGCTCCAGCAGCCACGTCAGCGGCTTCAACGCCTTTTCCAGCAGCGGGCGGCGCTGCCACCGCTCGTAGGTGACCTCGAGGCTCTGGGCCAAATCCGCTTCGAAGTCGTGGGTCAGCCGCGCCACCACCTCCGGGTCGCGAAAGGCCACGTTCACCTCGTCGTTGTGCTCGAAGGATCGGTTGTCGACGTTGGTCGTGCCGATCACCGCCAACCGGCCGTCGATCATCAGCGCCTTGGCGTGGGTCATCCCCGGCTGGTACTCGTAGATGCGGAGACCAGCCTCGAGCAGGCGCCCGTAGAGCCGGCGGCTGGCGATGCGGACGAATCGCTGGTCGGTGCGCGGGCCGGGCACGATCACGCGGATGCGCACGCCGCGGGCCGCCGTTTCCATGAGGAACCGTCGCAGCGTGTAGTCGGGCAGGAAGTACGGCGTGCTGATGTCGATCGTCTCGCGCGCCGCGGCCATCAGGAGCTGGAACCCCACGCGGGATGCGGTCGCGCGATCGGCGGGGGAACTGCGGATGAGCAGCGCGTCCACCGGCCCTGCGCTCGTCAACGGGGGCCAGCACGCCTCCGAGGTGAGGATTTCGCCGCAGCACTCGAGCCAGTTCTCGGCGAACACGCCCTGGAGAGACGCGACGATCGGGCCCTCGATCCTGACCATGGTGTCGCGCCACGCCGGCTCGCCGGACGCCGCGGAATCGGACCACCAGTCGGCCACGCCGGCTCCGCCGACGAACGCCACCCGTCCGTCCACGATGAGCAGCTCGCGGTGGGTCCGGTTGTTGGCCCGGTGGAGCCGGTACCAGGTTAGCCGCTGGTAGTAGTGGAGCCGGCAGCCCGCCTCGGAGAGAGTACTGGCCGCCGCCGAGAACAGCATGCCTGAGCTGCCGATGGCGTCGAGCACGATCCGCACCTCGACCCCAGACCGCGCCCTGTCGGCCAGCGCGGCCACAATCTGATCCGCTACCTGTCCAGGTTCAAAGATGTAGGCTTCGACGTTTATGCTGTGATGCGCTTCGCGGATGGCGCTGAGCATCGCCGGATAGAACTGAGTGCCGTTGGTCAGCACCTCGACCCGCTGGCCGGTGTGCAGGCGCGCCTGACACGCCTCTTGGAGCATCCGCAGCAGCTGGTCTTCCCCGGCCACCGGGCCCGTCAGGTGGTAGTCGATGCGTGGCGTGAAGAGGAAGACGAAGACGAACCAGACGAGAAAAGCCAGCCCGACCAGGGAGACGAACGTCCACTCGCCCATCGCCGCCGGTGGCCGTCAGCCGCGGTAGTTGCCGAACTGAAGCGCCACGCCGAAGTCGGCTTCCCGAAGCAGCCGCATCACCTCCTGGAGGTCGTCGCGCGATCCCGACGTCACCCGGAGCTGGTCGCTCTGGATGCTGGCCTGGATCTTCTTGAGCTTGTGATCCTTGAGGAACTTGATGATGTCGCGGGCTTTGTCGGAGGGGATGCCCTGCTGCAGGGTGATGTCCTGACGCACCGTGCTGTTGCCCGCCGGCGTGATGGTGCCTCGCGAGAGGTTGCGCACCGGGACGTTGCGGCGCACCAGGCGGGTCTGGACGATGTCCCAGAGCGCGTTCAGCTTGAACTCATCGTCAGCGACGAGCGTCAACAGCGACTCCTGGGCGTTGAACTCGATCGCCGCCTTCGACCCTTTGAAGTCGTAGCGCTGGGCCACTTCCTTCCGCGCCTGGTTCAGTGCGTTGTCCACCTCCTGCAGATCGACATTCGAGGTGATGTCGAACGAACACTGAGTCGCCATATTCGGCCCATATGCTGTCACAGGTCTCTTTGTGAGCGGTATTGCTGACGAAGGCGAGGTTCCGCGCGCGGGCCCCGCAACGCGGGTGAGGAGGACGTTCGCCTCACGGTCGCTCGTGACCTCGAAGTGCCTAACCTGTTTAGGGTAGAGACTTTGCCGTGCTGCGCTGAAACGATTGCGCGCGTTCGCTCGTATGATGGGGGGAACAATGAGGATCGAAGGATCAACCCATGGGTGACGCCGGGGAAGGGCTCGTCGACGCGGAATCCCGCCTCGCCGAGCGGATGGAAGAGCGTGAGCAGGAGAAGCGGCAGGCCCGCATGGGTCCGGTGACCGCGGATCCGGAGCGTGCCCGGGAGCGCGAGTCCCTGCGGCTGGCCAGGACGGAAATGGAGCGGCAGCTCGAACTCACCACGTCGGACGTCCGCCGTCAGCAGCTGTCGCAGGCGCTCGGCGAGCTCGAGAAGCGGCTCAAGGCCCTGTCGGTAAAATAGCGGCAGGCGGGCGCGACGCTGCCAGCTGGGCGCGTCCAGCAAGAGAGCCCGCCCGATAACCTGCCGGTGCCGACGCCCACGCTCGACTATCACGAGGCCACCAAGCACCACTTCGGTCGGTTTGCCCGGTCGGCCGGTCATCTCGACTGGCAGACCCAGCCGAACCCATTCCGACGCTACGCCGGCGCTCCGGTCGTGGAACTGCCGCGCGAAGCGGTGGCTTCGGTGCGCGCCTACGACGCCTTGTACGAACCCGGACAGGAGCCCGCTCCCGTGTCGGTGGCGACGGTTGGCGAACTGTTGCGGTGCGCGTTCGGACTGTCGGCCTGGAAGTCGATCCGCGGCGCGCGATGGGCGCTGCGCGTCAACCCGTCGAGCGGCAACCTGCACCCCACCGAGGCCTATCTCGTGTGGCAGGGCGAGGTGTTCCACTACGCTGCCGACGCGCATGCGCTCGAGCGGCGGGGCGCGGTCGAGCCCGCGGCGTGGCACGACTGGGCCGGCGGCGCCCTCCTCGTCGGGCTGACCTCAATCCACTGGCGCGAGGCGTGGAAGTACGGCGAGCGCGCCTACCGTTACTGCCAGCACGATGTCGGACACGCCATCGGGGCGCTCAGGTTTGCGGCGTCGCTCCTTGGGTGGCACGCGGCGCTGCTCCCGCGCTGGTCGGACGCCGAGGTCGCGGCCCTGCTCGGGATCGACCGCGACACCGACGCCGGGGGATCCGAGCGCGAGGCGCCGGCGTGCCTGGCGGTGGTCACCCCTGGCGACCCTGCCGCGGCGATCGCGCGGGCACCCGCCGCGCTCGTCTCGGCGCTGCTGCCCGCGGAGTGGCGGGGGCAGGCCAACACGCTGAGCGGCGGCCACGTGGACTGGCCGGCGATCGACGACGTGGCGCGCGCCGCCGCGTACCCGGGTTTCGACGCCGCCGGCCGGCGCCGCCGGCTGACCGTTCCGGACACCCCGTCTGCTCCTGGCCCTCACGCGCTTCGCGCGCGTGAGGTGATCCTGGGCCGCCGCAGCGCCGTGAGCTTCGATCCGCGGGGCACGCTTCCCCTCGATGCGTTTCTTGCCATGCTGCGACGCGTGCGGCCGTCGGCGCCGCCGTGGGACGCGATCGACTGGCCGCCGGCGGTGCACCTGGTGCTCTTCGTGCACCGGGTCGAAGGTCTCGAGCCGGGTGTCTACGCGTTCCTGCGCGACGCGGCGGCCGAAAGCGACCTGCGCGCCGCGATGCGTCCCGAATTTCTCTGGGAGCGAGTGCACGCCGCGACGCCGGACCTGTTCCTGCTGCTGCCCACCGACGTCACCTGGGTGGCCAACCGCCTCTCGTGCGACCAGGACATCGCCGGCGAGGGCTTCTTCAGCCTTGGCATGCTGGCCCGTTTCGAGCCGCTGCTGGCCGCACACGGCGATTGGATGTACCGGCGGCTCTTCTGGGAGTGCGGACTGATCGGGCAGGTGCTCTATCTCGAGGCTGAAGCCGCCGGCGTTCGCGGCACCGGCATCGGCTGCTTCTACGACGACCCGGTGCACGAGGCGCTGGGCCTCTCGGGCCACGCGTGGCAGAGTCTCTACCACTTCTGCGTCGGCGAGCCGATCGAAGACACGCGGCTCGAGACGTCGCCGGGGTACGAGTGGGAGAACCCACCGCCGTAGCGGTCGGTCTTCAGACCGATCGGCCCCAGGGCGGTCTCAAGACCGCCCTCTACGTACGTTGGCTGCGGGTCTTCAGACGCGGACCGCGAGTACGTGGCTGCGGGTCTTCAGACCCGCCCGTGATCGATCCCGAACTGATCCAGGATCGCGCGCATCGTCCCGTCGCCCGCGGCATCGAGGTGCGGGGGCCAGCCGGCGGGGCGGGCGAGCGGCTGCAGCCTGGCCGCCTGCTCCAGCAGGGTGTGCCACTCCGTCACCGCATTTGCCACGGTCGCGTGCCGCTGCCACCACTCGCGTGCGGCGCGGCCCAACGACGCCCGCAACTCCGCGTCGCCCGACAGCCGGACCAGCGCCAGCATCAGCGAGTGTTCCTCGTCACGCGGGTCGATCGAGATCGCAATCGGCGCCTCGGTGACGCCGGGCCCCGCGAGCAGTGAACGCGGCTGCCACGTCTGCGGATCCAGCAATGGCCAGCGTGCCGTGCTCGCGGTTTCGGCCACGATGACCACCTTGCCAGCCGCTGCACCCAGGAGCGCGGCAACCAGCGGACGGCCGAGCGTCGGCCACCGCGTCGCGACGATCACGTCCGCCGCG
>DATMDI010000184.1:0-3273 GCA_035557875.1 Vicinamibacterales bacterium | reverse complement strand
ACTGCGGCTTCGACATCCACGACCTGGCGCAGCACGCGACGTTCGAGGAGGTGTGCTTCCTCCTCTGGCATCGCCGGCTGCCGACCCGCGCCGAGCTCGGCGATCTCCAGACGCAGCTCGCCGAGGCGCGGATCCTGCCCGAACCGATCGTCCGGCTGCTGAACCAGCTGCCGTCCGCCGACGGCATGGACCTGCTGCGGACGCTGACGTCGGCGCTCGCGCACTACGACAAGGACGCCAAGGACAACTCCGCCGCCGCGTCGTACCGCAAGGCGGTTCGCCTGACCGGCCAGCTCGCCAGCCTGGTCGCGGCGATGGGCCGCGTCGAGGCGGGCAAGGGCGTCGTCCAGCCCGATCCGGCGCTGTCGCACGCCGCCAACTTCCTCTACATGCTGACCGGCGATCGGCCGAAGCCGACCGCCGTCAAGGCGTTCGACATCGCGCTCACGCTGCACGCCGACCACGAGCTGAACGCGTCCACCTTCGCGGCGCGCGTGGCCGCCGCCACCCTCACCGACATCTACTCGGCGGTCGTCGCGGCCATCGGCACGCTGAAGGGCCCGCTCCACGGTGGCGCCAACGCCGAGGTGATGAAGATGCTCCTCGACCTCGGCGAGAACGCCAGTGGCGACCGCATCGACGACTTCGTGAAGGGCAAGTTCGCGCGCAAGGAGAAGATCTCGGGCTTCGGCCATCGCGTCTACAAGACCGAGGACCCGCGCGCCACGCACCTGCGGCAGATGTCGAAAGACCTGGGGCGCCGCGCCGGTCACCCGGCCTGGTGGGACATGTCGCAGCGCATCGAGGCGCTGGTGAAGAGCGAAAAGAAGCTGTTCCCGAACGTCGACTTCTACTCGGCGTCGATGTACTACACGCTCGGGATTCCGATCGACCTCTACACGCCGATCTTCGCGGTCAGCCGCATGTCGGGCTGGACGGCGCACGCCCTCGAGCAGTACTCGAACAATCGCCTGATCCGTCCCCGCGCCGACTACACCGGCCCCGAGTACCCGCAGCGGTTCATTCCTCTCGACCAGCGGTAAGCAGGGCGTCTCATTTCGTACGTGGGGCCCGGGTCTTCAGACCTGGACGAAGAGCGGACGGTGTATCGTGTCGCGCATGGCGATCTTCAAGAACAACCCGTACGGTGGATTCAATTTCAACGTCGTGGTCGACGGCTCGGAGCCGGCGGCGTTCTCGACGGTGATCCTGCCGACGGTCGAAATCGACGTGGTCGAGTACCGCGACGGTAGCGACCGCACCAGTCAACCCCGCCAGGTCGTGGGCCTGACGAAGTACACCAACCTGGTGCTGAAGCGCGGCGTGGCCAGCCGGCCCGACCTGTGGCAGTGGTTCGATCAGGTGCGGCAGGGCACGCTCGATCGGCGCGATATCACCGTGACGCTCCTCAATGAGGAGCGTAACCCCGTGGTGGTCTGGAAGCTGCGGCGCTGCCTGCCGATCAAGTACGTGGGCCCGACGCTGAGCGCCGGCGAGAGCGACGTGGCGATCGAGGAAATCGAGCTGGCGGTCGAGGGGCTCGAAATCGAGCAGATCTCGTAGCCTACGACCGTACAAGTCGATACGTTCCCGGCGAGAGCATCTGCGCATAGCCCTCGGCGACGAGTGCGCGGTTGCCGAGGCCGGCCTCGGCGCGAGACAGACCGGTGACGCGGGCCAGCTCGCCGGGCACGGTCGTGCCGGCACTGGCGAGGAAACAGCGCGCGATCTCCTTCACCGCCGTGGCGCGGCTCACGCGCCGCCGCAGCGCGTCGGGGAAGCGCCCGACGCCGAGCGTCCAGATGTAGGTGAACTTCGGGCGGTAGAGCACTTCGCTCGGGATGACGAGCATCGCGGCCTGCAACTCGTCGATGCCGCGGGTGAACGCCTTGCGATCGGTCACGCCCGATTCTTCGCGCAGGTCCGCGGTGCCCATCTCCCATTCGCGGCGTAGCACTCGGAGGATCACCTGTGCGTTCTTGCCGAGCCGCCGCGGCTCGTCCGCCTTGCGCAGGCCCCACACCGCGTTGAAGTATGGAATCATGCGCGGCGCCAGGAACATCGCCTGCCCGCGGGCCAGCTTGGCGTAGTAGACGCGTCCGCGCCGCAGCAGGTCGTCCTTCAGGGTCCACGCCAGGGACGCCTCTTCGTCGGTCTGCACGTTGCGCGGCATCACCGCGTCGCGCCGCCCGCACACGGCCACGTACAGCGACGGACCTGGCCGGCGCGAATCGATCATGCATGCGGCGAAGCCGACGCGCTCGACGAGCTGCTCGGCCTGGATCGGCGTCTGCACCAGCCGGGTGACGTCGCGGCACCAGCGCTCGTCGCGGTAGTCCTCGACTTCGGCGGGAAGGGTCGGCAGTGGTCTCGGCATCTCCATCTACGCCCGCCCGGAGGGCGGGCAATCAAGCACTGGTTAGCGAGGCGGAGCCTGCCGTCCTTGGGTCCAAGGCGCAGCCTCGCGGTGCACGAGGCTGTCGCGGAAGGTTTCCGGGAGCCCGAGCGAGCAGAGCCACGACACCACCGACACGGCGGTGATGTAAACGGTCACGAGGCTCGAGGTTCCGGTGAGCCCGAACAGATAGGTGGCGACGATCGGCGCGATGGCGCCGCCGAAGACCGTCGCGAGGGTCAGGCTGAGCGAGACGCCGCTGTAGCGCACGGCGGTGGGGAAGAGCTCGGAGAACACCGCGGGCTGCGGTCCGAGATACGCCCCCTGGATGAACAGCATCCCTGCCACCGACAGGAACACCAGCGGCACCGAGCCGGTATCGGCGAGCGGGAAGAAGACGAGCGACCACAGCGCCAGCGCGCCCAGCCCCCACTGCATCATGCGGCGCCGTCCCACCCGATCGGACCAGTGCGCGAAGAAGACGATCGACGGCGTCGCGACGATCGCCCCGACGATGATGATCGTCAGCGTCACCGGCAGCGAGAGGCCGAGCCGCCGGGTCGCGTAGGTCACGAAGTAGACCAGCACGACATAGCCCAGGCTGCTGATGCTCAGATAGGTGCCGGCGGCCAGCAGCACCGTGCGCGCGTCCACCCGCACGACGTCCAGAATCGGCATGCGCCGCGCGGCGTGCGCCTGCAGCGTTCGGGCGAACACCGGGCTCTCGGAGATTCCCAGCCGCACCCAGAGGCCGACGCCTACCAGCACGGCGCTGGCGACGAACGGCACCCGCCAGGCCCAGGCGGCGAAGTCTTCGGCGGCGACCGCCGTGGAGGCGATCAGGAACACCAGGTTCGAGAGGACGATGCCGGCGGGCA
>DATMDI010000183.1:0-3711 GCA_035557875.1 Vicinamibacterales bacterium | reverse complement strand
ACGTCGTAGTGGCCGTTGATGATCGCCAGGATCGTCGCGGTGGTCCCGTCCGGATCCTGCACGTCGAGTTTGGCTCCGCCCTCGATCAGCGCCTGAGCGCCGTCGAGCGCGCCGGCGCGCGCCGCGTACATCAGCGGCGTCATTCCGCCCACCGGCAGCGTCGTCTGGCCGGCGACCTTGCGGGCGAACTCCATCTTCTTGCCAGGGTGATCCACCGTTGCCCCGGCCTCGAGCAGCAGCTTCACCGCGCTGGCGTGGTTCTCCGCCGCCGCCCACATCAACGCCGTTTCGCCGAACCAGCGCTCCTGCGCGTTGGCATCGGCGCCCCTCGCCAGCAGCAGACGCATGGCCTCGACGTTGCCGGTCCGCGACGCGGTCATCAGCACCGTCTCACCCTCGGGCGTGGCGCCCTTGGCGTCGGCGCCACCCTGCAGCAGCGCGTCGATGATGCGCGCGTTGCCGTTTTCGGCGGCCAGCTCGAGCGGCGTCGTGCCGTAACGGTTCGCCGCGTTGGTGGCCCCCGCCCGCAGCAGGGCCTGCACCAGATCGAGGTCGCCGACGTCCACCGCCCAGTGCAAAGCCGTGGTCCCGTCCGGCGCGGTCTGGAGGACGGGCGCGCGCTGGCGGATGAGCGCCAACGCCGCGCGCCGATCCTGCTTCTTGATCGCCTCGATCAGCGCCGTGTCGGCGCTCGCGGTTTCGACCGTGCTGGCGAGCACCGCCACGAACACGCCGGCCGCCACCAGCCGCCCGCCCAAAGGGCGGGCAATTAAGCGCTGCGAGGCGGAGCCTGCACGTCCGGCGTCCCGAGGCGGAGCCTCCCTAGACGAGCGTGACACGTCCTGTGCTCTCCCCGTACATGTGTTCGGGTATCCCGAACATGTCGCTCACGCCCACCCAGAGATTGCCGAGCGGTGTGCGTTCGGGCGTCATGAGATGGCGGTAGCCCTTGCCCTGCCAGCCGCTCAGCACCACGAGCGGCAACGGGTAGGGACCGTGCACGTTCGCGTTGCTCATGCCGCTGCCGTAGAACACCATCGAGTGGTCGAGCAGCGTGCCGTCGCCGTCGGGCGTCGCCTTCAGCTTGCCGATGAACTTGGCGAAGAGCGACATGTGGTACGCGTTGAGCGAGGCGTGCGCGATCTTCACGTCGGGCTTCTCGCGGTGGTGCGAGATCGTGTGGTGCGGCTCGGTGATCCCGACCTCCGGATAGGTCTTCATGCTGGCCTCGCGTGCCATCATGAACGAGGCCACGCGCGTCAGGTCCGCCTCCCAGGCCACCGCCATCAGGTCGAACATCAGGCCCACGTGCTCCTGATAGGACTCCGGCACGCCGATCGGCGCGTCGAGCGAGATGGCGGTTTCGGTGCTGTTGCGCTGCTCGGTGCGCTGGATCCGCTGTTCGATCTCGCGCACGTTCTCGAGGTACTCGTCGAGACGCACGCGGTCGCGCGGGCCGAGCCCGCTCTCGAGATCGCCGAGATCCGCGGTCACCGAGTCGAGGATGCTCGCGTCCTGCTTCGCGCGCGCGACGCGCTGCGCCTGCGTGCCCGGCCGCCCGAACAGGCGCTCGAACACCACCCGCGGGTTGATCTCCATCGGCACCGGCGTCGTTTCCGACGACCAGGAGATCGTGTTCATGTAGGCACAGGCGTAGCCCGGGCTGCAGCCGCCGACGTAGCCGTCGAGATTCTCGGTGGCCACTTCGAGCGACGGGAACGGCGTGTCGCCGCCGATCTGGCGGGCGATGACCTGGTCGATGGTCTGCCCCAGGTGGAAGTCCTGCCCCTCGGTCTTCTTGGCGATCGCGCCGCTCAGCCAGGCGGCCGACGCCGTGGCGTGGCTGTCGTCGATGCCCGGACGATCGAGGTTGCTCACCACCAGCAGGTTGTCTTTGAACGGCTGCAGCGGCTTCAGGATCGGCGTGAAGTCGAACCCGGTGCCCACCTTGGCCGGCGTGTAGCGCTCCATGATGGCGCCATGCGGGATGTAGACCGCGCCGAACCGCTTCTGCGGCGCGGCCGCGGTCTTCGCCAGCGCCGTGAAGGACGGCACCATCGCGTCGAGCAACGGCAGCGCCACCGCGGTACCGAGTCCACGGAGAAACGTCCTGCGCGGCAAGTGCATCTTGCGAATCTGCATGGCGTGTGCGCCCTCCTGGGCCGTTCTACCGCAACGAAACGCCGTCAAGGCGTTTGGGCACGGATTGCGCGGCTTTCAAGCCGGAGTCGCTCGCTTCGGCCTTCAACCGCATTTGAAACGCCGGGCTCTTCACGATGCCCAGCACCAGCGTCGAGAACTTGTAGTTCCGCTGCCCCACGTCCCGGACGATACTCCGGACGGTCGGCATGTCCGGCGCGTCCACCCCGCGTTCGAGCGCGTAGGTCATCAGCTTCTCGGTGAAGGTGCCGACGAACACGTCGGGACGCTTGAGCAGCGCCTCGCGCAGCTGCACCACACCGTCCACGTGCGTGCCTTCGAGCAGATCGCCGCTGGCGTCGATCGGACCGGCCGCATCCTTCGTGCGCCAGCGTCCGATCGCGTCGAAGTTCTCGAGCGCCAGCCCGATCGGGTCCATCAGCTTGTGGCAGCTCGCGCACACGGGGTTCGCGCGATGAGCGGCCATCTGCTCGCGCATCGACTTCGGCTCGGTGCCCGCCGAGTCGGACAGCGGCGGCACGTTGGCCGGTGGCGACGGCGGCGGCATCCCCTGCAGATTGTCCAGGATCCACTTCCCGCGCACCACTGGCGAGGTGCGATCCGCATTGGACGTCACGGCCAGCACGGCGCCCTTGCCGAGCAGACCCTTGCGCGCCTCCTCGGTGACGGCCACCCGGCGGAACTGGCTGCCGTAGACGCCGGGGATGCCGTAGTGCTTCGCCAGCCGCTCGTCCACGAAGGTGAAGTCGGCGGTCAGGAGGTCGAGCACGCTGCGGTCCTGGCGCATGATCGCCTCGAAGAGCAGCTCGACCTCGCGGCGGAAGGCGGTGCGCAGGTTGTCGTCGAACCACGGATACTGTCGACTGGCATCCGGCGTCAGCAGCCAGACGTTGCGCACCTGCAGCCACTGGCTCAAGAAGTTCTGCACCAGTGCCGTGCGCGCCCGCTGATCGGCCAGCATGCGCCGCACCTGTAAATCGAGCGTCTTCGCGTCGCTCAGCTTCCCGCGAATCGCCAGGTCGAGCAGCTCATCGTCGGGGATGCTGCTCCACAAAAAGAACGACAGGCGCGATGCCAGCTCCACGTCGGAGAGGCGGTATGGCACGCCGGGCTTTACGTTTGCCGGATCGGCTTCGATGCGAAACAGGAAATCCGGGCTGACGAGCAACCGTTCGAGCGCCGAGCGGATGCCCGCGTCGAAACCGGCATTCGCGCGCCCTTCCTTGTAGAAACCAAGCAGGGTCTGTACGTCTTCCGGCGTCACTGACCGGCGGTACGCGCGTCTGGCCAGGGTCGTTACGATCTTCGTCGCGCAAGCGGTTTCGTCGCTCGTGGTCCGGCTGATGCCGGACACTACCTGCTTTGGATGGCACACAAAAATGCGGCGCCGGCTGAGCGACTCCTGCGGCGTCTGTCCGTCGTACGGCCCGCCGACGAGCAGTACCGAAAAGGCGAGGGGCGCGCGGACGTCGCCGTCGTAGTCATGACCCCAGATCGGAATGCGGTCGGGCCCGAGGCCTTCTGGCTTGGCGCCATCGACTTTCACGGCCG
>DATMDI010000182.1:0-4498 GCA_035557875.1 Vicinamibacterales bacterium | reverse complement strand
GTGGCGCCCGGACGCGCCGGCAGCGGGTTGGTCGGGCTGGTGACCCTTGGCAACCGCCGCAACGCGCTCGGGTTCTCTGAAGACGACCTCCGCTTCGTGCGCGCCGCCGCGGCCGCGGCCAGCCTGGCCTGTGATGCGATTGCGTCCGAAGGCCGGCGGGCTGACGCTGCGTCAACCGACGGGCTCGATGAGGTGGCGCTGCAATGTTTGCGCTGTGGTGCCGTGCAGGGCTGGTCGAAGGACGCGGTGCTCTGCCCCTGCGGCGGGGCCTGGGAGCCGGCCGCGCTGCCGAAGCGGGTGCTCGATCGCTTCGATCTGACCGAGTGGCTCGGCGCTGGCGGCATGGGCGTGGTCTACCGGGCGCTGGACCTGACGCTCGGCCGCGACGTCGCGCTGAAGACGCTGCCGCAACTGTCGGCCGACGCCGCCGAGCGCCTGATGACGGAGGCCCGGGCCATGGCCAGCCTGTCGCATGACGACGTGGCCGTGCTCTACGAGGTGGTGCGCTGGCGGGGCACGCCGCTCCTGGTGATGGAGTATCTCGCGGGTGGCACCCTGGCAAGCCGCCTGCGTGTGGCGCGCGTCCCCGACGCGGAGATCATCGCCCTGGTGCGATCGCTGGCGCTCACGCTCGCCCGCGTGCACGCGCGCGGCCTGTTCCACGGCGACGTAAAGCCGAGCAACATCGGCTTTGCCATCGACGGCACGCCCAAGCTTCTCGACTTTGGACTGGCGCGTGCGCTCGTCACCGATCACGCGGCGGCCCCGGCGCCGCTCGGCGGCACGTGGGCCTACCTGGCCCCCGAGGTGCGCGAGGGCGGTGCCCCGGGCCCACGGCTCGACTTGTGGGCGCTCGGCGTGGTCCTGTGCGAGGCATTCGTCGGCGAGCACCCGTTCCCGCGCGCACGCTCGCGCGAAGAAGTCGTGATCGGCCGGACCCTTGCCCTGTCACAACTGCGTCGCAGCGGATCCGAGTCCCACGTCCGGGCACTCGAACGGATGCTCGCGCTCGAACCGGCCGAGCGACCGCCGACCGCCGCCGAGTTCGCCAAACTCCTCGCGGCGCTGGCCTGATCCCCCCTGGGACCGGCGCGCCGCGTGTTCATCAACCACTCACTTCGAAGCGAGGATACCCGTGAGCAAGAAACGGATCGATGAGGATGCGTACGACGTGTCTCCAGCGGTACAGAAGGCGGCGATCAAGCTGCTCGACGGCCTGACCCGGGATCTGGAGGCGGCCTGCCGGTCGGTGGAGAAGAGCGCGCGTCTGAGTGACGACGCGAAGGGGACGTTCCGCCGCCGTTACCGTCTGTCGCTGCAGCGGGTGCTGAGCGATCCGGCGACGGCGGCGATGAACCACCGCAAGGTGCTCGGTCCGGCGATGAAGTGCCACGGGCGGATGGCCGCCGCCATTGCCGCTTTTCACCACGCCGGCCCCGGCCCGATTCAGGTCAGTCGCGACGCCTTCCTGAGGGCGGCGCACGTCATCGAAGGTGAGTGCAAGGCGTTCGCCATCCGTGCGTCGGCGCGGCGGCGCGGCGCCACCGCGGCCGTACTCGAGGCCGAGACCATCGACGCGGAAGTGTCGAGACTCATCTGGTGCTGGTAGGCCGTAGGCGGGGCTCTAGCCCCGCCTCCGTTCAGTTCACTACCCGGATCGGCGACCCGTTCAGGAACGCGGCGACGTCTTCGGCGGCCTCGCCGTAATACACCTTGTAGTTGGCCTCGGTGACGTAGCCGAGGTGCGGCGTGGCGAGTACGTTCGGCAGGGTCCGGAACGGCGACGCTGCGGGCAGCGGCTCGACGTCGAACACGTCGAGGCCGGCGCCGCCAATCCATCCTTGTGACAGCGCTTCGACCAGCGCCGCTTCGTCCACGATCGGCCCGCGCGAGGTGTTGATCAGATACGCCGTCGGTTTCATGCGCCGCAGGTCGTCGCGTCCCAGCAGGCCGTGGGTGCGGCCGCTCAGCACGAGATGGATCGACACGTAGTCGCTCGTCTCGAGCAGAGATGCCTTCGACGGCGCCAGCTGGACACCCAGGGCGTCGGCGCTCTCGCGCGTGAGGTTCTGGCTCCACGCGACGACGTCCATGCCGAAGGCGAGCCCGACGCGCGCGACGCGGCTCCCGATCTTCCCGAGCCCGAGCAGCCCCAGCCGACGTCCCGCGAGATCGCCGCCCACCGTGCTCTGCCACGGCCCGTTGGTGCGAAGCGCGGTGTGCTCGCGGACGACGTGCTTCGCCAGCGCCAGCAGCAGCGCCCACGTCAGCTCGGCGGGCGGGGCGGTCTGGCTCGCGGTGCCGCACACCGTCACACCGTGCGCCCGCGCCGCCTCCATGTCGATCGCGGCATTGCGCATGCCGGTCGTCACGAGCAGCCGCAGCCGCGGCAGCCGCGCGAAGACGCTGGCGCCAAACCGCGTCCGTTCCCGCATCGCCACGACGACGTCGCAATCGGCCACGGCCGCGACCAGAGCGTCGTCGTCGGCGAACCGTTCACGGAACACGCGCAGATCCGCCTTGGATTCCACCGCGGACCAATCGGCCATCGCGCGGGCGATGCCCTGGTAGTCGTCGAGGATGGCACACACCAGTTGGGTCATGGGCTTGTCGTCGTTCCCGGTATACCTTATGTCCTCATTGTCTACGAGCCCGACTCCGTCCGTGGCCGCCGCCCAGCCTGCGCTCGCCGCGGCGTCCGCCAAGAGCGCGGCCGATCGCGAGGTGTTCGCCAAGATCGGCTGGCGGCTGATGCCGCTGCTGACCACCGCCTACATCCTCAACTACCTCGATCGCACGAACGTGAGCTTTGCGGCGCTGACGATGAACGAAGCGCTCGGCCTGACCGCGACGCAATTCGGGCTCGGCTCCGGGCTGTTCTTCTTCCTCGGCTACTGCTTTCTCGAAGTGCCGAGCAACGTCGCGCTCTACCGGTTCGGCCCGCGCCGGTGGCTGTCGCGGATCATGATCAGCTGGGGGCTGGTGTCCGTGGCCATGTCGCTGGCGATCGGGCCGAACAGCTTCTACGGCCTGCGGCTGCTGCTCGGCGCCGCCGAAGCCGGCTTCTTTCCCGGCGTCGCTTTCTACCTCGCGACGTGGTTCCCCGCCGAATACCGCACCAGGATCATCGCCTGGTTCATGGTGGCGATCCCGATCTCGGCGGTGATTGGCGGCCCGGTCTCCGGGTTGCTGCTCGGGCTCGACGGCGCGCTCGGGCTCTCGGGCTGGCAGTGGCTGTTCATCGTCGAAGGGCTGCCCGCGGTGGCCGTCGGATTCGTCCTGTTCGTGATGCTGCCGGACCGGCCCGAGGACGCGAAGTGGCTGAGCGACGACGAACGTAGCGTCGTGCGCGAGCGGCTCGCGGCCGAGCGACGGCCGAAGGAAGTGAAGCGCCTCTCGGTCGCGCTCCGCGACGTGCGCGTGCTCATCCTCGCCGGCGTGCAGTTCGGGTTCCTGGTCGGCTCCTACGGCATCGGCATCTTCCTGCCGCAGATTCTCGACACCGGGCGGCTGACCGACGTCCAGATCGGCTTCGTAACCAGCGGGTGCTACGCGGTGGCCAGCGTCACCATGATCGTGTGGGCGGGGCGGGTGGATCGGCGCGGCAACAAGGTGGGCAACCTCGCCGCGGCCTGCGCGGTCGCGGCGGTCGGTTTCGTCGGCTCGATCGTGTTCGCCGGCAACTTCTGGATCTCGGTGCTGTGGATCATGCTGGCGGTGAGCGGCGTCAACGCCGCGCGCGCCCTGTTCTGGACCATCCCGCCGCGATTCCTGAGCGGCATGGCGGCGGCCGGCGGCCTGGCCTTCATCAACTCGATCGGCACCATGGGCGGCTTCGTCGGCCCCACCATCATGGGATGGCTGCGCGATTACACGGGCTCGTTCGCCGTCGGGCAGATGGCGCTCGGCGGTTTCCTGCTGATGGCCGCGCTGCTGGCCTGGTCGCTCAAGCACTTCGAGGCGGAATGACATCGTGACCACACCTGTTCAGGCCGGCCCGGCGCTGGCCACCGAGGTCGCGGCGTGGACCGCGCGCCTCACCTTCGACGATCTGCCGGCGGATGTCGTCGAGACCACGAAGCTCCGGCTGCTCGACGTCATCGGCCTGTCGATCGCGGGATCCGGCACGGCGCTCGGCCGCTCGGTGCGCGCCGCGGTGCGGGCGATGGCCGGCGACGGTCCCAGCCGCGTGTGGGGATCCGACGACCGCACGGCGGCGCCGTTTGCCGCGTTCGCCAACGCCTCGTTCGCGCAGGCGCTCGAGTTCGACGACACGCACAACGAGTCGATCGTCCACATGAGCAGTCCGTCGGTGGCCGCTGCGCTCGCGCTCGCCGAAACACGGACCGTGCACGGACGCGATCTGATCCTGGCGATTGCGATCGGCAACGAGATCGCGTGCCGCGTGGGATCGGTGTCGCCCGGAAGCTTCCACCGCCGCGGCTTCCATCCGACGGGTCTCTTCTCGCCCTTCGGCATCGCCTACGCGACTGGCCGG
>DATMDI010000181.1:0-12269 GCA_035557875.1 Vicinamibacterales bacterium | reverse complement strand
GGCCGTGCCGTCCACCACGAAGGCGTGCTTCACGCCAGGCAGCGTCTTGATCAGATCGAGGTTGGCGCTCTCGACCTTGGCGCCGTAGATCGGGGCCTTGTCGAACACGGCCCACAGCATGCCGGGCAGCGTGAAGTCGATGCTGTAGATCGGCTTGCCGGTGACGATGTTGGCGGTATCGACGCCCTTCACCGGCTTGCCGATGATCTTGTACTCGGCCGGCTTCTTCAGCGGCACCATGCTGAGCATCGGCACCGGCTGCTTCGCGGCGTCGGCCGCCAGCTCGCCATAGGTGAGCGTGCGGTTGCTCGCCGCGTGCATCACTTTGCCCTCGGACGTGGTGAGCTGCGCGGCCGGTACGGCGAGCTTCTGCGCGGCGGCGGCGAGCACCATCTGACGGACGGCGGCGCCCACCTGGCGGCACGGATCCCAGTTGACCGGCGTGGCGGTACTACCGCCGGCGACCTGCGCGCCGTACTTGCTCTGATCGGCGTCGGCCTGGACGATGGTGCAGCTCGCCCACGCGACGTCGAGCTCGTCGGCGATGATCATGGGCAGCATGTTCTTCACGCCCTGACCGATCTCAGGGTTCTTCGACGTGATCGTGAAGGTGTTGTTGGCGTTGATCGTCACGAACGCGAGCGCCTGGAACTGCGGCGGGGTGACCCCGGGCGGCCCTTGCGCAAAGAGCTCCGTGGGATCGAGGTGCAGCGCGAACACGGCGCCACCGCCGGCGATGGCGCTGACGCGGATGAAGGAGCGGCGTGAAAGATTTTTCGTCACGTTCTCTCCTCCTACTCGGCCGCGCCGGCGCGGGCGGTCTGCGTCGGACGGTTCAAGGCAATGGCGGCCGCGCGCTGAATGGCCTGACGGATGCGCAGGTAGGTGCCGCACCGGCAGATGTTCCCGTTCATCGCGGTCGTGATCTGCGCGTCGGTCGGACGCGGGTTGGTCGAGAGCAGTGCGTTGGCCGACATGATCTGGCCCGCCTGGCAGTACCCGCACTGCGGTACGTCGATCTCCATCCAGGCCTGCTGCAGCGGGTGCGTTCCGTCCGCCGACAGTCCCTCGATGGTGGTGATGGGCGCATTGGCCGCGGTGGACACGGGGGTCTGGCAGGCGCGCACCGCGCGTCCGCGCAGGTTCACGGTGCAGGCGCCGCACTGACCGATGCCGCAGCCGAATTTCGTCCCCTTCAGATTCAGGACATCCCGAATCACCCACAGGAGGGGCATGTCTGCCGGGACATCCACCGTCGTGGTCTTCCCGTTGACGTTCAAGGTGTAGGGCATGTGTTAACTCTCAAGAAGAGTGTGAGATCGACGCAGAACAACGAGGGTAATTAGACGGTGAGCGCACGCCAATTGCAAGCGCCGTATGTGCCGATACTTCATAATGTTGCCGTCGGCCTCGCGGACCGGCACGTCCCATACGACTCCATGCGTTGGCTGGTCCTTGTTCTCGGCCTCTCCGCCCTGGCTCAGCAGCCGGGCACTTCCACGGCCGCCGCCCCCGCCCAGAGCGCGGCGCCGGCCCAGGACACGGCGATGCCCGCCGAACCAGCTCAGCCTTTCGACCGATGGCTGGAGGACCTGGTCGAAGAGGCCCGCTCGCGCGGATTTGCCGAGGATCTGGTGCGCGAGACGCTCGCCGACCTCGAGCCGCTCCACCGCGTCATCTCGAGCGACCGCTCGCAGGCTGAGCTCAACCCGGGGTTCGACCGGTATTTCGCCAATCACACGTCGCGGGCTCTGGTGCGCCGGGGGCGCGACTTGTCGAAAGAGCACGCCGCCCTCCTGGGACGCATCGAAAGCACGTACGACGTGCAGCGCCGCTTCATCGTGGCGATCTGGGGCATGGAGAGCCGCTACGGCCGGATCATGGGCCGGACGCCGGTATTCCAGGCGCTGGCCACCCTGGCGTGGGAGCCGCGCCGAGCATCGTTCTTCCGCGGCGAGCTGTTCGACGCGCTTTCGATGGTATCGCGCGGCTACATCGATGCGCCGTCGATGACCGGCTCGTGGGCCGGCGCCATGGGCCAGACGCAGTTCATGCCGTCCAGCTATCTCAAATACGCCGTGGACTTCGACGGCAACGGGCGGCGTGACATCTGGCGCACCACCGATGACGCGCTCGCCTCGATCGCGAACTATCTCAAAGGCTTCGGCTGGGACGACGACGAGACGTGGGGCCGCGAGGTGCGGGTGCCGGCCGCCGCGCGCGCCGCCATCGCCGAAACGGTTCCGCGCCGGCCCGAGGGCTGCTACGCCGTTCGCAACATGACCGAGCGCGTGCCGCTCGACACCTGGCGCAAGCTCGGAGTGACCCGCGCCGACGGCGGCCCGCTGCCAGAGGCCAGCGTCCGCGCCGGGCTCGTGGATGTCGGCGAGCGCCACTTCCTCGTCTACCCGAACTACGACGCCATCCTCGGTTACAACTGCGCGCACTACTACGCGCTTACCGTCGCGATGTTGGCAGACCAGCTCCGGTAAGCGCGCCTGGGCGGGTAGGGCGTGTAAGGCGAGTAGGTAAGACGTAGGGCGGGGCTTCAGCCCCGCCGACACGATCAGTTTGCGGCTGGCCGCTCGGCGCGATCGACCACGAGCACGTCGGCAGTCCCGCGGTCCGGAACGAGACTCAACCCAAGCTGTTCGCGGACAGCCGTGAAGAGCGAGGGCCAGTCCGGATCGGTGCGGGCGGCGAGAGGCGCATCCGGCGACGAGAGAAACGCCGGAGCCGGCGGCAGCTGGTATGGCGTCCAGTCGAGATCGACATCGAACTCGCCGCCCAGGCCGGTCTGATTGGTCACGATCCGATCGACCCACATCGACAGCTCGTTCGCCAGCATCGCCATCGTCACGCCGCGCGCGCTCAACCCGCCTGGCGCCAGTCGAAAGCCGCAGGCGACGAGCTCGCCCTTCGTGTTGGTTGGAGGGTTCCCGCCCACCGCCCTGGCGCGTGTGGCGCAGTCCTCGGGAGGCCGACTGAGGCGCTCACCGAAGTCGCCGACGGTTCTCAACGCGTACACCGGCACTTCCCGCCGCTCTCGCCGCAGCGTGAGACCGAACCGCTCTCGCAGCAGTTCGCGGAGCATCACGCGCATCTCTTCTGGAGACGCGTCCGCTGCGGCCCGCGCCTCGACGTCGAAGCGGTCGTCGTCCATCCAGCTGGATCCCGCCACCAGCTCGAAGTCCTGTATCCGGTACGCTGTCCGAATCAGCATCCGCAGCGTGCCGGTCGCAGTCAACCTCCCGCCATCATGAAACTGGAGCGCGAACATCACGTCGTCTGCCGGCCCGTGCGGCTTCACCGACGCCACGTCGAAGCGAGGCGCGCCGGCCACAGTCGGGCGTTCTTGCGCCGCGGCCCCCTGCACCACCACCCCCAGCAGAAGCGCAACCGAGGCGACGACGGCAACGGTCCGGGCCATCACCGTCTATGACGCCAGCGCACCGGAAGCGGCCGGTTGTTGCCCGCCTCACCCGCCCTACCCGCCCCACTCGCCTTCCAGGTCCAGCTGGGCCTCTGCTAGGCTGATCCTTTGTCCATTTCATGGAGGCCCCGTGAGTTCACCGTATGAGAGCGCCGATCTGCTGATGAAGCTCTATGAATTGCGCCGCGAGCCGGCGATGCGCGAGGCGCGCGCGTGGTTTGCCGCCGAGTTCAATCCCACGACCTTCGAGGAGGTCCAGCAGGCGATCCGCGGACCGAAGAGCGCCCAGTTCCGGATGGTCACGAGCTACTGGGACATGGCCGCGTCGTTCGTCGGCAACGGCGCCATCGACGAACAGATGTTCAACGACGCCAACGCCGAGCAGTTCGTCGTGTTCGCGAAGGTCGAGCCGTTCGTGGCCGCCTATCGCGAGATGATGGGCAACCCGGGCGCGTGGTCCCACCTCGAGAAGGCCGTGATGAAGACACCGGGCGCGAAGGAACGCCTCGCGGCGACGCGCGAGCGGTTCCGCGCCATGGCCGCCGCACGGCGGGCAGCACCGGCAGTGGAATAGAACCCACCTGACCCACCTGACCTATTTGGCCAGGTAGACCTTGTGGCAGTTGGCGCAGGTCTCGTAGACGGCATCGGCCGCCGCGGCGAGGGCCTCGGCGTTCTTCGCGGCAGCCGCCTTCGCCGCGATTTCGGCGGCGTCCACCTGGGCGCGGGAAAATTTCAGCCACGCCGCGCGATCTTTCACACGCGATCCCATCATCAGGAGGTTGCCGGACTCGGCCAGCGCCACCGCCTGATCGCGGACCTTCTGCCATCCGGCGTCGTCCTTCGGCGGCTCGGAGCCGGCATTGAAGACCGCGTCCGAGAACGGAATCGTCATCGTCCGCATGACGTCCATCACCGACGCAACCGCCTTGACACCGCTCGCAGCGGGCGTGCCGGCCGCCTGCGCCTGCGGACGGACCGTGGCCACGCCAGCGAGCACGAGAATCACCGCACCGAATCCAATTGCCCGCACTCCGTGCGGGCGGGTCGTCCAACGCATGACATCTGCTCCTGTAATGCTCCTGGCGGCGTCAGCCAGCCTGCCGCCGCGCCGGGGCGACGCGGGGCATGGTGATCCGGAACGTGCTGCCCGACGGGCCCGATGCCTCGAGCGTCAGCCGTCCGCCGTTCGCCTCCACCGCACCTTTTGCAATCGACAGGCCGAGTCCGGCGCCGCGGACGCCGTCGCCTTCGTCGGCCCGGTAGAAGCGCTCGAAAATCCGTCCCCGTGCCTCCGCGGGAACGCCGGGGCCGCTGTCGATCACGTCGAAGATCGCGGACGCAACCGTCTCGGAGATGCGGATGCGCACGTCGCCGCCGCGCGGCGAGAACTTGATCGCGTTGTCCACCAGGTTGATGAGCGCGTGCCGCAGCACCTGCTTGTCGGCGAGCGCGTCCGGGGCGGCGCGCCGCTCCACCACGATCTGCTGCTGCTTCTCCTCGGCGAGCACGCCGAGATGCTGCGCCACGTCCTCGGCGAGCGCCTGAAGGTGGACGATCTCACGCGACAACTGCGCCTGGCCGGTTTCGGCCCGCGACAGCGTCAGCAGCCGATCGACGAGGCCGGCGAGACGGTCCGCCTCCTCGAGCATGCTTTCGATGATGCCGCGGTAAGCGTGCTCGTCGCGCTGGCCGCGGAGGCCCACCTCGCCGACGCTGCGGATCGACGTGAGCGGCGTGCGGAGCTCGTGCGAGACGTCGGCGGTGAACTGCCGCATCTGCGCGAACGACGACTCGAGCCGCGCCAGGGTCTCGTTGAACACCGAGGCCAGCCGCCCCATTTCATCGTCGGGATGCGTCACCGGCAGTCGATCGGACAGCCGCTCCGCGGTGATCGAGCGCGCCCGATCGGTCATCTGCTCGATCGGCGCGAGCGCCCGGCGCGCCAGGACGTAGCCGCCCAGGCCGGCCACACCTACCGCCAGGGGCAACCCGAGCATGAGCACCAGCAGGAACTCCCGCAGCTGGTCCCACATCGGCTCCTCGGAGCGGCCCACCTGCACCGTGACCGGTCTCTGGCCGATGTAGCTGCGGCGGCTGAGCACGCGCATCGGCGTCCCGTCCGCGTCGAAGGCGACGATCTGATCCTGTCCACGCGCGGCCAGCGCCTCGGTACCGGGGATCGGCCGGCGCCGGGCCTCGGCGTTGTTCAGCAGCAGCTCGCGGCCGTCGGCGCTGAGCACCTGCACCCACGGCTCTTCCTCGAGCAGCAGGTCCACCTGGGGCGTGGACATGATCAGCCCCTCAGGGCTCTCGTCCACGGTGGCGGCCGCCCAGAAGAAGTCGGCGCGCAGGCGCTCGTCGAGCGAGTCAGACACGCTCCGGCTCACGAACGCGTACACGGCGGTCGCGTAGACGGCGAGCACCGCCACCATGGCCACGACGTACCACACCGCGAGCCGCAGCCGGACGTTGTGCGAATGCCACCAGCGGACCGGATCGATCACGGCTCGCCCTCGCGCAGCATGAAGCCGACACCGCGGACGGTGTGAATCAGCTTGGCGGCCGGCTCGACGTCCACCTTGCGGCGCAGCCGGGCGATGTGCACGTCGATGACGTTGTCGAGCGGGGTCGTGCGCGCCGTCTCCTGCCAGACGTCGCGCGCCAGCGCCTCGCGCGACACCACCTGGCCATGGTGGCGCAGCAGGTATTCGAGCAGCTCGAATTCACGGACGGTGAGGTCGATGGTCCCCGCCGCGCGCGTCACCTTGCGCGTCATCAGGTCCATTTCGAGGTCGCTCAACACCAGGCGGGGCGAATCGACGGCGCGGCCGCGGCGCACCAGCGCGCGAATCCGCGCCACCAGTTCGGCGAAGGCAAACGGCTTCACCAGGTAGTCGTCGGCGCCGCCGTCGAGGCCGAGCACGCGGTCCTGGATCGAATCGCGCGCGGTGAGCACCAGCACCGGCGTCCGCAGCCCGCGCTCGCGCAGCGCCGCCAGAATCTCGAGGCCGCTGCGGCCCGGCAGGCCGAGATCGAGCAGAATCACGTCGAAGGTTTCGGTCGTGACGCGGAAGAACGCCCCCTCGCCCGTGCGCTCGACGACGACGTCGAACCTTTCGCCCTCGAGCCCTTCGCGGAGGGCGTTGGCCACCTTCTGTTCGTCCTCCACCACGAGCACGCGCATGCTGGGCATTGCCCCGAATTCTAGTGTCAGCCGGGTCCGGCCGCTCCCTGTGTCTGCCAGGTGACTGAAGAGATTCTGAACGGACGGTCAGAATAGAGCGCACATGAGCACCGAGAGGACCGCGGTTCCGGATGTCTCGCTCATCGAAACCATGCGGCTCGAGGCGGGCCGCGTCGTCAGGCTGGACGGGCATCTGTCCCGCGCACAGGCCAGCGCCCAGGCTCTCGGCACGCTCTGGAAAGCGGCGCCGATCGCCGCGGCGATCGACGCCACGGCCGCGGCGCATCCCGCGGGCACCTGGCGGCTGCGCCTGCTGGTATCCGTGTCTGGCGACCCGGTGGTGGAATGCGGCCCGTTCGCGCACGAACGCGATCGGGTGTGGCGCGTCGCGATCGCCAGCGAGCCCGTGGCCTCGGGCGACTGGTTCCTCCGGCACAAGACCACGAACCGCGAAGTCTACAACCGCGCCCGCACGGCCCGGCCCGACACCGATGACGTGCTGCTCGTGAACGAACGCGGCGAGATCACCGAATCGACGATCGCCAACGTCGTCGTCGAGATCGACGGCGTGCGGGTGACGCCGCCGATCGAGTGCGGGCTGCTGCCAGGCGTGTTCCGCGCGGCGCTGCTCGCGGCCGGCGACGTTCAGGAGCGTGTGATCACCGAAGCCGACGTCGCGGTGGCGAGCCGGCTCTGGCTGATCAACAGCCTGCGGGAGTGGGTGTCGGCCGTGCTGGTGAAATAAGTAAGCACGGCCGGCTAAGGCTCATGGCTCGAGCGGCCAAGCAAGGACGGCTCGAGCGTTCCTGCCTGAGCCCTGAGCCCTGAGCCTTCTATCCCTTCGTTTTCCGCAGCTCGTCCCCGAGGATGATCGCCTCGGCGATCTCCTTCTTCGACTTGCGGCGCTGACGGCTCTGGCGCTGGATGGTGAGGTGCGCGTCCTCTTCGGTGAGCCCGAGGTCGCGCTGCAGGATGCCCTTGGCGCGCTCGACGATCTTGCGCGTCTCCAGACGCTCGTTGAGCTGCACGTTTTCGATCTCGAGCCGTGCCATCTCGATCTCGGCGCCGACGAAGAAGCCGAGCATCGAAATCAGCTGGATCTCCCGGCGGCTGTGCTCGTGCGGCTCGCTGTGCTGCACGTTGATGACGCCGACGAGCTTGCCGCGCGACAGCACGGGCACCGACAGGAACGCCTCGTAGCGGTCCTCGGGCAACTCGTTGAAGGTCTGAAACCGTGGATCCTCGAACGCGTGGCGGCCCACCGCCACGGGCTGCCGATGCTCGGCCACCCAGCCGGTGATGCCCTCGCCCACGCGAAGGGTGAGGCGGTCCACGACGTCGGCGTGCGGGCGCTTCGACGCGCGCAGCACCAGGTCTTCGCTTTCGAGCACGTAGATGAAGACCGAGTCGCACGCGACCATGCTCGAGACGAACTGCACCACGCGATTGAGCACCGTGTGCAGGGGATCGGCCGCCGCGATGCGGCTGCCGATTTCGTGGAGGACGTCGATGTCTGACTTGTCGGTCACGTCATAGGAGCCGGTGAGCGTGCGCCCGCCCGGCAGCTCCGGATTGATCAGTGTCGATTCCATGGTCGATCAGTGGTCTCGTTGTTGCGTTGAGCCCGGCGCGCTGCCCGGGCGATTCACGGCTCGCGCATCCGGTGCACGCGCCCATACTTCGAAGATACACACCGATCCGAGGGCGGACAAGTAGGTGTGACGCTACGAAGGCGTAGCGACGAACACCAGTAACGACAATATTGACGGATTCACTTCACAGCGAGACGCACTCCCGCAACATCGCCGTCGAGGCGGTGTTTCACGCGGGCGATTCGTCGCGCGCGACCGGCGCCGCCGTGCGATACGCGAACACGCCGGCGCGATCCACCGCCGCGGGCGCCCAGCGCAGCGACCAGCGCGCGCCGAGTTCGAGCAGCACCAGCGTGCCGACGACGAAGAGGCCGGCGCAGGTGAGCAGGCCGGCGGCGTAGCCGCCGGTATAGTCGCGGGTCAGGCCGAGCAGGGTCGGCAGGAAGAAGCCGCCGAGCCCGCCGGCCGCGCCCACGATGCCCGTGACGAGCCCGATGCGCTCCGGAAAGCGTTGCGGCACCAGTTGGAATACCGCGCCGTTCCCCATCCCGAGGGCGCCCATGCCGAGAAACAGCGTCGCCACGGCGACGCGGAGCGGCGGCGCCGCCGCGACCACACAGAGACACGCCGCGAACGACACCAGCAGCAGGACCAGCAGCCGGTAGCCGCCGAGACGATCCGACAGCCATCCCCCGACTGGACGGAGGAAGCTGCCCGCGACGACGACGATGGTGGTGAAATCGCCAGCCGAAACGCGCGACAGGTGGTACTGCTCGTGGAAGAACGTGGTGAGGAAGCTGGCGAAGCCGACGAAGCCGCCGAAGGTGAGGCTGTAGAGGAACGCGAGCCACAGCGTGTCCGATTCACCGAGCACGGCCTTGTAGTCGCTGGCCGACGTGGTGGCGCGCGGCTTGGAACTGTCCTTTGCGAACAGCGCGAACACCACGAAGGCCAGCGCCAGCGGCACCATGGCGAAGCCGAACATCGCCGCCCACCCGAAGCGCTCGGCCAGCCGCGGCGCGAACAGCGTCGCGAGCAGCGTTCCCGAGTTGCCGGCGCCGGCGATGCCCATCGCCAGCCCCTGATACTCGGGGGGATACCAGCGGCTGACGAGCGGCAGCGCCACCGCGAAGCTCGCGCCGGCGATGCCGAGGCAGAAACCGAGGGCGTAGAAATGCGCCGGCGACGAGGCGAACCGCCAGGCGAGGGCCAGCGGCAGCAGCGTCAGCACCAGCCCGATCAGACCGGCGCGGCGGCCGCCGATCCGGTCGCCGAGCAACCCCATCACCGGCCGGAAGAGCGAGCCGCCCAGGAGCGGAATCGCGGTGATGAGCCCGGTCTGGGTGGCGGAGAGTCCGAACTCCTCGCGCAGGAACGGCGCGATCGGCCCGAGCAGCACCCAGGCCATGAAGCTGACGTCGAAGTAGAGCAGCGCCGCAATCAGCGTCGGCGTGTGCCCTACACGCAGGAATCCCGACCGCCCGGTCATGCCGCCTCCACCCGTGCCTGCGCACCCGGAAGGAGCACGCTCACGACACCGTCGTCCACTCTGGTCTGATAGGTACCGACACAGTGATCACGCCCGTGCGTCGGCCGCACCACTGAGCCGCTTTCGAGATCGATCTTCCAGGCGTGCAGCGGGCACACCACCGACGTACCGGTCACGATCCCGTCGCAGAGCGGCCCGCCCTGATGCGGGCACTGCGGATCGGTGGCGAGAAAGCGGTCGCCGAGATTGAACAGCGCCAGCTCGCGGTCGCCGACCAGCACGGCGCGCCCCTCGCGCGGCGGGATGTTGTCGACCGCCGTCACCCGTATCCATCGTCCGTTGCTCATGCGTCCACGGTCTCCATTGCCCGAATCGGTATGAACTGCGTCGCCGTCTTCGGTGTCTGTCCCTCGAGCCACGCGTCGGTGGCACGGGCCTTCGACTTCGCCAGCCGGTCGAGCAGCGCGGTGCGCACCGCCTCGGGCGCATACACCGTCTCCTTGCGAACCTTCTCGATGCCGAGGCGCTCGACGAAGTCGTAGGTGCGCTCCAGGTAGTTGGCGTTCTCGCGGTAGTACTGGAAGAACAGCTCCGACGCCTCGAGGGCTTGCTCGGTGGTCTCGACGGTGATGAGCAGATCGGCCTTGCGCACGCTTTTGCCGGCCGCGCCGCCGACCACTACCTGCCAGCCGTTCTCCTGGCCGATGAGACCGATGTCCTTCACCGTGGCCTCGGCGCAGTTGCGCGGACAGCCGACAGTGGCCATCTTCACCTTGTGCGGCGTGAACAGCTGTTCGAAGCGCCGCTCCATCTCCACGCCGGCGCCGGTGGAATCCTGCGTGCCGAAGCGGCAGAAGTCGGTGCCGACGCAGGTCTTCACCATGCGCACGCCCTTGGTGTAGGCCTGGCCAGACGGCATGCCGAGGTCGGCCCAGACGGCGGGCAGGTCCGCCTTCTTCACGCCGAGCAGATCGATACGCTGGCTGCCGGTGATCTTCACCATCGGCACCTGGTACTTGTCGGCGACGTCGGCGATGCGCCGCAGCTCGTCGGGGCTGGTCACGCCGCCGCGGATGCGCGGGATGACCGAGAACGTGCCGTCCTTCTGGATGTTGGCGTGGACGCGGTCGTTGATGTACCGCGCCGAGCGGTCCTCGTCGTGATCGCCGCACCAGAGCATGTCGAGCATGTAGCTGAGCGCGGGCTTGCACACCTCGCAGCCGACGCCGTTGCCATAGATCTCGAGCACCTCCTGCACCGACTTCAGCCGCTGGCTGCGCAGGATGTCGCGCAGCTTGTCCTCGGCGAACGGCAGGCAGGCACAGATGACCTTCTTGACCTCTTCCTCGAACTCGGGCGCCACGGCGCGCAGCAGGTCCTGACACAGGCTGGTGCAGCTGCCGCAGCTCGTGCTCGCGCGCGTGCACTCCTTGAGCTGGGACATCGTGTTGACGCCCTTCTCGTGGATGGCCTGGATGATGGTGCCCTTGGTGACGCCGATGCAGCCGCAGATGGTGGCGCCGTCGGACATCGAGGCCACTTCCCCGCCGGCATCCGCCGAGGGCGGCGGGAAGAGCAGGTGCTTGCGCTGGCCGGAGATGTCGGCGTCGGTGCGCAGCCAGTCCATGTAGCGGTGGCTGTCGGAGATGTCGCCGACCAGGATCACGCCGGCGAGCTTGCCTTCCCGCACCGTGATCTTCTTGTAGATGCCGAGCGCGCGATCCTCGTAGCGCACCGGCTCGGAGTTCTGTTCGCTCCAGTCGCCGGCCGAGAAGACGTCGACGCCCATGATCTTGAGCTTGGCGGCCGGGACGGTGCCGGTGTAGGTGGGCCCCTTGTTGCCGGTCATCGTCGCGGCCAGCACCTTGCCCTGTTCGAAGAGCGGGGCGACCAGGCCGTAGCACACGCCGCGGTGCTCGACACACTCGCCGACGGCGAAGATGTCGTCGGCGGACGTCTCCATGTAGTCGTTGACGAGCACGCCGCGGTTCACGGCGAGGCCCGCCTTCTGTGCGAGCTCGACGTTGGGCCGGATGCCGGCGGCCACCACGACGACGTCGGCCTCGAGAATGCTGTCGTCCGAGAGCGCCACGCCTTCGACGTGACCGTTGCCGAGGACGGCGGTCGTCGTGCGGCCCAGCATCACCCTGACGCCGAGGTCTTCCATCTTGCCGAGCAGGTACTGCCCGCCGTCGGGGTCCAGCTGCCGCTCCATCAGCGTCGACATCAGGTGCACGACCGTCACCTCGCACCCCTGCACCTGCAGCCCGCGCGCGGCCTCGAGGCCGAGCAGACCGCCGCCGATCACGATCGCCTTGGTGCCCTTGCGCGAGCGCTCGATGAGCGCCCGGGTGTCGTCGAGGGTGCGGAACGCGAAGACGCCGTCCTTGTCGAGCCCCTGGATCGGCGGCATCCACGCCGAGCTGCCGGTGGCCAGCAGCAGCGCGTCGTACGGGGTGACGCTGCCGTCGTTCCCGGTCACGGTCTTCGCCTCGGCATCGACGTCGACGATGCGGACGCCGACGCGCAGGTCGATGCCGTTCTTCTGGTACCACTCGCGCGGGTGCA